>JAYUHN010000051.1:0-2596 GCA_043766965.1 Ramlibacter sp.
CGCCCACGGCGTGATCCTGATGACGCCGGTCCACTGGTACCAGGCGACCAGCCCGCTCAAGCTGATGATCGACCGGCTGGTCTGCGCCGACGGCGGCAATGCCGACCCGACCACCACGCACGGCAAGAAACCGGAAGAAGCAAAGGCCCTCGAGCTGAAGGGCTGGGACTATCCAAAGCACCTGGCGGGCCGCACTTACGGCGTGGTCGTGCACGGCGACGTCGCAGGCATCGAAGGGGTGCGGCGCGCGCTGTGCGACTGGCTCGACTGGATGGGGTTGATCGACGCCGGGCAGAAGGCGCGGCTCGACCGATTCATCGGCTACTACGAACCGTATGCGACCAGCCATGAGACGCTCGATGCCGACAGCAATGTGCAGCAAGAGGTGCGCAACGTGGCCCGCGCGGTGGCCGAGGCAGTGAAAGAACTCCGGGCCGGACGCCTCAGCCAGCCGGACGCGAAACAGGTCCCGCCGCGGCCAAAGTAATTCGCAGTCAGAAGGCCGACGCGTATCGCAGCTGAATGAAGTTCTGGCCGGAGTTGGGCCGGCGGATTCCGGCGTTGGAAACGTGCTGCACCCGGATGCTCAGGTCGTGCCCCCGGTCCGCGCCGAAGCTGCGGCCGGCGCCCACCGTATCGACGAAGTTGAACCTGGTGCTGAACTGCTTGGTCTGGGTCACGAACCGCTGGTCGGTCAACGACACGCCGACACCGGCGTCAGCAAACCAGGGCGAGCGGCCACCATCGAAGCGCAGCCGCAGCACGGGGACCAGCGCAACGTGCGTGAAGCCCTTGCTCCCGCTGGCGCCGCGCGCCTGCCAATGGTTGATCGACGCCTCCGCCAGCGAAGTCACCGGGTTGCCCGCCACGCTCGCTTGCCAGGGCAGCTGCCACACCAGCCCGCCTCCTGCCTCCCAGTCCCCGCCGCCCAGCAGGCCGGCATGGGCAAAGTAACCAGACGGGCGCAATGATTGCGCAGAGACATTCGCCGCGGCGAACAGCGCGAGGCCGGCGACAAGAGTGGAACGGAGCAGTGACTGTGCATTCATCGCGCGAAGTGTGTTGAGCTGATGGACACGGAAGCGCGCCACGCGCTCGTGCCACTGCAGGAAGACACGAACTCTGCGTCGCGTCCTACACCTGTCGACGGAGCCCGGCAGTACAAAAAGTGTCCCCTTGAAAAGAGCCCATCTTCCCACATGCCAGAGACCGTGGCCGCGCTGCGGCTGACCGTGATGACCGTGAACATTCACAAGGGTTTCACCACCTTCAACCGCAAATTCATCCTGCCTGAACTGCGCGACGCGGTCCGCAAGGTGGGCGCCGACCTGGTCTTCCTGCAGGAGGTGGTGGGCACGATCGGGACAAAGGGCGGCAACGGGCACGGGCACCCGGATATGCCGCATTGCGAATTCCTGGCCGACAGCATCTGGCCGCAGTTCGCCTACGGACGGAACATGGTGTATCCCGAGGGCCAGCACCACGGCAACGCGGTGCTGTCCAAATTCCCGATCGTCCACATCCAGAACCACGATGTCTCGATCGCCGGCCCGGAGAAACGCGGGCTGCTGCACTGCGTGGTGCAGGTGCCGGGGCAGGCGAGCAACGTGCACGCCATTTGCGTGCACCTGGGCCTGGCCGAAAAGCACCGTCAGCATCAGCTCGACCTGCTGTGCCGCATGGTCCGCAGCGAGGTGCCCAACGACGCGCCGCTGATCGTCGCCGGCGATTTCAATGACTGGCGCCGTCGCGCGCACCTGCTGCTGGAACGCGAAGTGGGCCTGCGCGAAGTCTTCGTCGCCGCTTACGGGGAGTCGGCGCGGACCTTTCCGGCCCGCTTCCCGATCCTGTCGCTGGACCGCATCTTCGTGCGCAACGCGTCGGTTCACCTGCCCGTGGTGCTGCCGCGCAAGCCCTGGTCGCACCTGTCCGACCACGCGCCGCTCGTCGCCGAGATCCACCTGTGAAAACGAGGGCCGCAACACCATGAGCGGGAAATGGATCCCAGGCAACGACTTTCGCCTGCTCGAGAACGGTGAGGAGTTTTTTCCCCGCGTGTTTTCCTGCATCGCGAATGCGCGGCACGAGGTGGTGCTGGAGACCTTCATCCTGTTCGAGGACAAGGTCGGGCTGCAGCTGCACGCGGCGCTGGTCGCCGCCGCCTGGCGCGGCGTGCAGGTGGACATCACGGTCGACGGCTTCGGCTCGCCCGACCTGTCGAACGAGTTCATCTCGAGTCTCGCGGAAGCCGGCGTGCGCTTGCACGTTTTCGATCCGGGCCAGCGCCTGTTCGGCCAGCGCATCAACCTGCTGCGGCGGATGCACCGCAAGATCGTGGTGGTCGATGGCCGGATCGCGTTCGTCGGCGGCATCAACTACTCGGCCGACCAACTGGGCGATTACGGCCCCGAAGCCAAGCAGGATTACGCGGTGGAAATCAACGGGCCGCTGGTGGCCGAGATTCATCGCTTCACCCATCTGGCGCTGGCCGAGGGCCACCGCTTCCAGCGCGACCGCCAGTGGTGGCGCAATCGCAAACAGTTGCGCACCGCGTCGCAGCAGCTGTCGCCGGTGGGCACGGCGGAAGCGATGTTCG
>JAYUHN010000052.1:0-2595 GCA_043766965.1 Ramlibacter sp.
GTACATACGCCGCAGCAGCTCCATTACCCGCTCACCCGCTTTTCGGCTGCGAACATACACGTTGCAGTCGTCGGCGTAGCGCGCGAAACAATGTCCCCGTCGCTCCAACTCCTTATCCACCTCATCGAGCAGCACGTTGGCCAGCAGCGGCGACAGCGGTCCGCCTTGCGGCGTGCCCTGATACCGCTGCTGCACCACCCCATCACTCATGATGCCGCTGTTCAAATAGGCCCGGATCAGCCGGATGACTCCAGCGTCCCCAATGCGTTTCTGTAGGCGGTCCACGAGAATGTCGTGATTAACCCGGTCAAAGAACTTTTCCAGATCAACGTCTACTACGACCCGCCGGCCACTCTGTACGGACGACTGCGCGGCCAGTACCGCGTCATGCGCCCGCCGTCCCGGCCGAAATCCGTAGCTGTGCTCGCTGAAGGTGGGGTCCAGAATCGGTTGCAGCACCTGCAGCAAGGCCTGCTGGATCAGCCTGTCCGTCACCGTGGGGATGCCAAGCTCGCGCTCGCCCCCGTCAGGCTTGGGAATCCTCACCCGTCGCACCGGACTGGGCCGGTACGTCCCCGCCAACAGTTGCTCTCGCAGCGCGGGCCACGCGGTGATCAGGTGTCTGGCGGTCTGGTCTATGTCCAGCCCATCCACACCCGCCGCACCTTTGTTGGCCCGCACCCGCTTGAGCGCCCGTTGCAGGTTCTCTCTCGTGAACGCGGCGTGTAGCAACGCCGCGTGGGGGTTGCCCGTGTCGTTCGGTCCATATCGCGGGCCCTCGGCTTCGTCGCTGGCCGGCTGACACGCGGCTTCACCGCGCGCTGCCCCCGCCCGCCCCGCTCGCGCGGGCATCTGACGCTGTGCCTTGGGCATCGACATGTCGTCCAACACTCCTTCTCGTTCGGCCCTTCGTCGGGGTTTACAGCCTCTGCGGCCGGCCCTCGACTACTACGGCCTCTGCTGACTTCTCGCTCCGGCTCGACGCCGTCGCCCTTTGAGGCACAAGGCGAGATCTCCCCAGGTAAGAACGCACTCCTTCGCTGCACAACCGCCGGATCTACGCCGCCTGAGCCTTGATCACGAGAGCTTTGCGGTTACGTGCCCGCTCGCCCTGCTCGGCGCCGCCTTCTATCCGGTTCTTGTCCATCGGCTTGCAGCTTCGCTCCACGCTTCCTCCCCACACTCGGTCGCCCTCATGCAGTTACGCTTCGCTTGCGTATCGCTGTGATCAACTTACGGCGAGACTTGCACCCGCAAGAGTGCGCCCATGCTGGGCGCACATGAAAAAGGCCCGCACGAGGCGGGCCCTTCTGCGTTGCGCGGGGCTGCCAGGCAGCCGCGACCTTGACAGCGCTGCACGGCAAGCCGTCAGTTGGCGGCGTCGGCCCGACCTATCTCGACCCGACGGTTTTCCGACGAGAACGGATCCTTGCTGTTCTTGGGCACATTCGAGCCCACGCCCACCGGTGTCAACATCGCCGGATCGGCGCCTTTCTCGACCAAGTACTCCCGCACGGCCTCGGCGCGTTTTTGCGACAAGGACAGGTTGGTCGATGCCGCGCCCGACGCGTCAGCATGGCCTTCGATGCGCACCAGCTTGCCGCTGCCGCGGCGCGTCTTGAGCACGTCAGCAAAGACCTCAAGCTGCTTTTTCAGCGCCTCGGGCAGATCGGCCGAGCCCACTTTGAACGAGGTCGCCGGCAGGGAATACCGCATCGCCGGCTTGAAGCCCATGCACTTGAAGCCGGCCGCCTTGAGCTGCTCGCACTGGTCTTCAGGGAACAGCCCTTCGGCCACCGCCTTGGCATCTGGCATCGCCAGACCCATGTCGACCGCTGCGGCCGTCTGAGCCCATGGCTGACCCTGCAGAGCCAGCCATCCGGCCAACATGCCGGCCAGCAAAACCGCGCCACGCATCGTGTTGAAACTGTGTGTCATCACCGAACCTCCGTTGCCAAACTACCGGCTGCCGCTGCGGTCGACGCGCCAGCTTGCACAGCCGCGGCATCATGGCCGCCCCCATGCATTGAAGCGCAACCCGCAGTTGCCCCCCGACCGGATATTACTGCCAAGATACTTACAGCAACATCCCCATACCGGCGGAGTCTGGCGACCTGTCAAAGGCAGCCGGAAATGACTTCTCGGGCCCGGCCGTATACCGTTCGCCACCGGCCGGACCAGGGTTTCTGCGGCCCTTGTCTGCCCATCGACCTGAGCCCATTGGCTCGATTTTTGCCCCGACGGCCTGGTGTTTTCGGTGTCCGGCGACGACCCGGCGCCGGCGGCCTTCGAGGCGTCGGTGGGCGCCCGCGATCAGACGGCGGTGCTGGCGGTGCCGATGGCACGCCCCACTGGCCGATCAACCGGCTGCAGGACGAGCTGGCGCGCATGGCCGCGCCCGGCATCGAGACCCAGGCCGTGGCCACTGCGCCGTTGCCGCAAGCCATTGGCACGCTGGTGACGCTGGCGTTGCCACCCGGTCTGGACATCAGCCAGCAGATCGGTCTCGAAGCGCTGGCGCTGTGGCAGACGCAGCACCACGGCCTGACCTACTGGTCCACCTGCACCGCGTCGCAAGCCCCCGGCCTGCGGGTA
>JAYUHN010000053.1:0-2592 GCA_043766965.1 Ramlibacter sp.
GCGCTGCTCGGCATCTTCGTCATGATCTCGGGCAGCAACTTCCTGGTGATCTACCTCGGGCTGGAGCTGCTCACACTGTGCAGCTATGCGCTGGTGGCGCTGCGGCGCGACCATGCGACCTCGACCGAAGCGGCGATGAAGTACTTCGTGCTCGGCGCGATGGCCAGCGGCTTCCTGCTGTATGGCCTGTCGATGCTGTACGGGGCCACCGGATCGCTCGACATCGGCACCGTGTTCAAGATCGTCAACCTGGGACAGGTCAAGCACCAGGTGCTGGTGTTCGGCCTGGTGTTCATCGTCTCCGGCCTGGCGTTCAAGCTGGGAGCGGCGCCGTTCCACATGTGGATTCCCGACGTCTACCAGGGCGCGCCGACTTCGGTCACGCTGATGATCGCCACCGCGCCCGAGCTGGCCGCGTTCGCCATCAGCATCCGCCTGCTGGTGGAAGGCATGCTGCCGCTGTGGCAGGACTGGCAGCAGATGCTGGCGTTGCTGGCGATCGCTTCCCTGCTGATCGGCAACCTGGCGGCGATTGCCCAGACCAACCTGAAGCGGATGCTCGCGTATTCGACCATCGCGCAGATGGGATTCGTCATCCTGGGCCTGCTGTCGGGCGTGGTCAACGGCAACACGCTGTCGGCGGCGAATGCCTACAGTTCCGCCATGTTCTACATCGTGACGTACGTGCTGACGACACTGGCCAGTTTCGGCATCGTCCTGCTGCTGGCGCGCGAAGGCTTCGAGAGCGAGGAGATTACCGACTTGGCGGGCCTGAACCAGCGCAGCCCGCTGTTCGCCGGCGTTATGGCGATCTGCATGTTCTCTCTGGCTGGCGTACCGCCGCTGGTCGGCTTCTATGCCAAGCTGGCCGTACTGCAGGCGCTGGTGGCGTCGGGGCAGGGCCTGTACATCGCTTTGGCGGTGTTCGCCGTGATGATGTCGCTGGTTGGCGCCTTCTATTACCTGCGCGTCGTCAAGGTGATGTATTTCGATGCGCCGATCACGGCGACGACGGTCTCGGCCCCGGCCGGGATCCGGGCCCTGCTATCGGTCAACGGCGCGCTGGTGCTGATCCTGGGCATCCTGCCCGGGGGCCTGATGACGCTGTGCGCGCAGGCCATCGTCAAGACGCTGGCCACATGATGTCCATTCCCTGACCAGGCTGCCCGGCGTGTCCAACACCGTTTCCGTCTGGCTGGTCGTCGTGGTCGCCTTCCTGTCCGCCAACCTGCCGTTCCTGAATCAGCGCCTGCTCGGCGTGCTGCCGTTGCGGGCCGGCAAGCCGCTGGCGCTGCGTGCCGCGGAACTGGTGCTGATGTACTTCATCGCCGGAGGGTTCGGGCTGCTGCTGGAAAATCGTGCCGGCCAGATTGCGCCGCAGGGCTGGGAGTTTTATGCGATCACCGGCGCGCTGTTCATCACGTTCGCGTTTCCGGGTTTCATCTGGTGCTACCTCTGGAAAAGGAAATGAGCCCCCACGCTTGCACCGCTTCGCTGTTGCGCTGCACCCCGAGGGGGCCCAGTCAGCCTTGGGGCGGCCCGGCGGCTGACTGACATGCTTGACGACGACGAGCACCTGACCGAGCACAAGCTGGACAGCCAGGAGCTGTTCAAGGGCAAGCTGCTGCACGCCTGGCGCGACACCGTGACGCTGCCGGACGGCGGCACCGCCACGCGCGAATACATCGTCCATCCGGGCGCGGTCGTCATCGTGCCGATGATGGACGACGGCCGGGTGCTGCTGGAGCGGCAGTTCCGCTATCCCATGCACCGGGTGATGGTGGAATTTCCGGCCGGCAAGCTCGACTCGGGCGAGGACCCCCTGGCGTGCGGTCAGCGCGAGCTGCTGGAAGAAACCGGCTACGTGGCGCGGGACTGGGCCCATGCCGGGCAGCTGCATCCGGTGATCTCGTATTCGACCGAATTCATCGATATCTGGTTCGCACGCGGCCTCACTGCCGGCAAGCGCGACCTGGACCACGGCGAGTTTCTCGACGTCATCTACGCCACGCCTGAGGAGCTGCTGGAGTGGTGCCGCAACGGCAAAGTCACGGACGGCAAGACACTGACCTGCGCACTGTGGCTGCAAAACATCCTTGCGGGAGCTTGGAAGCTCGACTGGGGAGGATAATCGAGGCATGAAAGTCCTCGACCTCCAGTGTTCGCAGCAGCATGGCTTCGAAGGCTGGTTTGCGTCCGAAGACGACTTCCAGCAGCAGCTCGCCGGCGACCTGGTCGAATGCCCGCTGTGCGGCGACTCCGATGTCACCAAGCTGCTCAGCGCACCGCGCCTGAACCTCGGCTCCGCCAGCGAGCCGCTGCGGCACGATGTTGTTTCGGCGCCTGACAAGACTGTGCAAGCGGCCTGGATGAAGATGGTGCGTCACGTCATGGCGAACACAGAAGACGTCGGCGCGCGTTTCCCGCATGAAGCGCGCCGCATCCATTACGGCGAGGCCGACGAGCGCGGCATCCGCGGCCAGGCTTCCGCCGAAGAGACGCAGGCGCTGGTCGAAGAAGGCATCGCCGTGCTACCGCTTCCGATCCCGAAGGGGTTGAAGGAAACGCTGCAGTAGCGCTGGCGCGGCACTT
>JAYUHN010000054.1:0-2587 GCA_043766965.1 Ramlibacter sp.
GGCGGAATCGGTCAGCTGGTACGCGCCGCACCTTCGCGAGTCGCTTCAGTACGTTCAGCGTGCCGCCCCGAGCAAGAGCGCTCGCATCATCGACGTAGGTGGCGGCGAATCGACCTTGGTGGACGACCTGCTGACCGCAGGCTACGTCGATGTCACCATTCTGGATATCTCGGCCAACGCGTTGGATGTCGCACGCCAGCGGGTAGGGACGTTCGCAAAGCAAGTCGCTTGGCTCGCGGCGTAAGCGTGGCCTCAAGGCCCTCTTCCCCGGTGATTGCCAGATGAGCATGATCGCCTGATCGAGCGCGCCTGCGATGGTGTGCATCAGGCCGGTAATGCACATCATGGACAAGCAAGTCGTAAGGGCACCGCGTCGGCGCCGAGAGCACAGCGCGGAGTTCAAGCGAGACTTGGTTGCACGCAGCCTGGAGTCCGGTGTGTCGGTGGCGGCCATCGCGATGGACAACGGGATCAACGCGAACCTGCTGTTCGGCTGGCGCCGCCGGTACCTGGAATCTCTTGCGCAGGCCGAACCGACACGTCTGCGTTCGCCTGCCGCAGTGCTGCTGCCGGTGTCCATTGAAGCCGGCCCGCGCGAGGTTCACTGCGCCCCGCCAGTCCCGCCAGCGCGAACAGGCGCAACTGTTCACCTCACTGAAGCTGCCCAAGCCGCCCGAGTTCGACAGGAAAACGCCAGAACTTCCGCAATGAGCCAATGAAATCAATGACTTGGACGCAGGTTTGCAGGTTTTGTGTAATGGCACGTATGTTGGCGTTTGTACCATGCTGACATCGGTATAGAGTTCGTTTACCGTAGTGGTGTGTTTGTCAAAGTCACCCACTCCGGACCGCGCAGCTACGTGCAGCTGGTCGAGGCCTATCGCGACGACGCCGGCCGTCCCAAGCAGCGCACCGTGGCAACCTTGGGGCGGCTCGATCAGCTCGGCTCCGAGTTGGAGTCCGTCGTCACCGGCCTGCTGCGCGTCACCGGCAAATCGCTGCCGAGCCCCACGCCAACGCCCACCCCAACTGTCAGCTTCGAGTCCGCCCGCGACTTCGGTGACGTCTGGGCGCTGACCGAGCTGTGGAACTCGTTGGGCTTCGATCAGTTGCGGCGCATCTTCCGCTGCACCCGCCACGCCATCGATGTCGAGGCGCTGACCCGCGTCATGGTGCTCAACCGCCTGTGCGACCCCGAGTCCAAACTCGGCGTCCTGCGCTGGGTGCAGACGGTGTCCTTGCCCGGTACTGTTGTCCAGTCGATCGAGCACCAGCACCTGCTGCGCGCCATGGACGCCCTGGTCGAGCACCACGACGCGGTCGAGGCGGTGCTGGCCGGCTTGCTGCGGCCCCTGGTCGATCAGGACCTGGCGGTCGTGTTCTACGACATGACCACCATTCGCGCCGCAGGCCTGTCGGAGCAGGACGGCGATGTGCGTCACTTCGGCATGTCCAAGGACGGCGTCATCGCCCGTCAGTTCATGCTGGGTGTGGTGCAGACGGCCGACGGCATGCCGATTTACCACGAGGTCTTCGACGGCAACACGGCCGAGGTCCACACGCTCAAGCCGACGCTGGAGAAAATCGTCAAGCGCTTCCCCGTCAAGCGCGTCATCGCCGTGGCCGATCGCGGCTTGCTGTCGAGCGACAACCTGGCGGACTTGCAGACCATCACGCTGCCAGGCGGCGGCAAGCTGGAGTTCATCCTGGCCGTGCCGGGGCGGCGCTACAGCGAGTTTGTCGATCTGCTGGGGCCGCTCCATGCCCAGCAGTTCGCACAAGCCAGTCAAGAGGCGCTGGGCGAGTCCCAATGGAACGGGCTGCGCCTGATCGTGGCGCACGATCCCCAGGTGGCTCTTGAGGCCGGCGCCAAGCGCGACCGGGTCATTCAGGCCCTTCAGCAGCAAGCCGCGCAGTGGGCGGGCAAGCTCGACGAGCAGGACGCCGGCAAACCCCGCCGCGGCCGCAAGCTCTCCGACGGCGGCGCGCGTGCCCGCTTCCATCACGCGGTGTGCGACGCCCATCTGGCGCGCATCGTGCGAGTGGATCTCAAGAGCGAGTTGTTCAGCTACGCAGTTGACGAGACGGCGCTGGCGCACGCCCGGCTGATGGACGGCAAACTGCTGCTGGTCACCAATGTGGCCGACCTCTCGCCTGCGGAGGTCGTCAAGCGCTACAAGTCCCTGGCCGACATCGAGCGGGGCTTCAGGGTGCTGAAGTCCGAGATCGAGATCGGCCCGATCTATCACCGGCTGCCGGACCGCATCCGCGCGCACGCCATGATCTGCTTCATTGCGCTGATCCTGTACCGCGTGATGCGCACCCGACTGCATGCCGGCGGCACGTCCCATTCGCCAGAACGCGCCCTGGCAAAGCTGCGCCGAATCCAACACCACCGCGTCACTCTGAACGACAGCCAACCCGTAACAGGGCTGTCCTCCATCGATCAGGAACAGACGAGCATCCTGGCCGCATTGACCATCAAGAAACCAACGCTCAGCACCCAGTTGACCCTCTTGTAGTGGAGCGTTTTGTACGCGCCACTATATGAATCAATCACTTACGCGTTTAACTGTCGAACTCGGGT
>JAYUHN010000055.1:0-6900 GCA_043766965.1 Ramlibacter sp.
GCTTTGAAGCGCCGGCAGACACCGAGTAGCCCGCAGGGCGGAAGTTCATGAACAGCGTGCTGCTCGGCGCCCGCCGCATCGTCGTTAAGGTCGGCTCCAGCCTTGTCACCAACGAAGGGCGCGGCGTGGATGCCGTGGCGATCGGCAACTGGGCGCGCCAACTCGCGGCCCTGGCACACCAGGGCCGTGAAGTGGTGATGGTCTCCAGCGGCGCCATCGCCGAAGGCATGAAGCGCCTGGGCTGGACGACGCGGCCCAAAGAATTGCATGAGTTGCAAGCCGCTGCGGCCGTGGGCCAGATGGGCCTGGTGCAGATGTACGAGACGCACCTGTCCGCGCACGGCATGGCGAGTGCGCAGGTGCTGCTGACCCACGCCGACCTGGCCGACCGCGAACGCTACCTGAACGCCCGCTCGACGCTGCTGACGCTGCTGCGGCTGCGCGTGATCCCGGTGATCAACGAGAACGACACGGTGGTCAACGACGAGATCAAGTTCGGCGACAACGACACGCTCGGCGCGCTGGTCGCCAACCTGGTCGAAGCCGATGCGCTGGTGATCCTCACCGACCAGAGAGGCCTGTTCAGCGCCGATCCGCGCAAAGATCCGGCAGCAACCTTCGTGCACGAGGGGCGCGCCGGCGATCCGCTGCTGGAGGCGATGGCGGGTGGCGCCGGTTCCGGCATCGGCCGCGGCGGCATGATCACCAAGATCCTCGCTGCCAAACGCGCGGCCGGTTCTGGCGCCTGTACCGTCATCGCCTGGGGCCGGGAGCCCGACTGCCTGCTGCGCCTCGTTCGCGGCGACGCGATCGGCACGCTGCTGATCGCGCCGACCCAGAAGAAGCAGGCGCGCAAGCAGTGGATCGCCGACCATCTGCAACTTCGCGGCGCGATCACCGTGGACGAAGGCGCCGTGGCCATGGTGCGGGATGGCGGCAAGAGCCTGCTGCCGATCGGCATGACCGGCGTCGAAGGCAACTTTGCGCGGGGCGACGTGATCGCCATCCGCGACGTGCGCGGCGGCGAGATCGCGCGAGGCCTGGCCAACTATGCGGCGCACGAGGCCAGGCTGCTGTGCCGCAAGGCCTCCAGCGATATCGAGCGGCTGCTGGGCTATGTGGCCGAGGCGGAGATGGTGCACCGCACGAACCTGGTGGTGACGCGCTGAGACCGCTTGCTTGAACCGGCTCGCACCTGCGCTCAGGGGTCGAGCAGTCCCCAGCGAAGTGCGGCGAGAGTCAACTCTGACTGGTTGCCGGCGCCCAGCTTCTGCTTGACGTGGTACAGATGTGTTCCCACCGTACTGGGGGACAGGCTCAGGATTTCTGCGATCCGGGCCACGCTCTGCCCGCGCGCCAGTTGAATGAAGACCGAGAATTCGCGCTCGCTGAGCAGATCGACCGGATGGGCCCCGTCGCCGGTCTGGGCGAGGGCAAGTGCCTGCGCGGTCTGGGCATCGATATAGCGAGCGCCTGCGGCAACGGCCTTCACTGCGGCGATGAGTTCGTCCGGCGCGCTGCGCTTGGCCAGATAGCCGAGCGCGCCGGCACGGAGCATGCGCTGCGGGTGGGCAGTGTCCTCATGGGCCGAGAGCGCCAGCACCCGCGCCTTCGCATCCTGGGCCAGCAGTCGACGCACCGCTTCCAGCCCGCCCATCCCGGGCATCGACAGGTCCATCACCACCACGTCCGGGCGCATCCGGGGGTAGAGCTGGCAGGCCTGCTCGCCATCGCCGGCCTCGCCGACCACCGCGATATCGGCATTGGCGAGCAGCATGCGAAAGCCCATCCGCACCACCGCATGGTCATCCACCAGCAGCACCCTGATCACGCGACCGTCCCGGCAGGCCGTGCCAACGGCAACACCACCGTCAGCCGGACCCCGCGGCTGGAGCCGTTCTCGACCAGCAGGCGCCCGCCCTGGCCCTGCACCCGCTCGGCCAGCCAGCGCAGACCGTGGTGGCCAGGTTTGTGCTGCCAGTCGGTGGCCAGCCCGGCACCGTCGTCCTGCAGGGTCAGCGTCAATACGTCGACTTCGCGCTGCAATTCCAGTGTCAGATGCCGGGCCTGGCCGTGGCGCAATGCGTTGGTGATCCCCTCCTGTGCCGCGCGGTACAGGGCAAGCGCGTCGTCGGGGGCCAGCGGCGGCAGCGGGCCCGACGCAAAGCGCAGCGCCAAGTGAACCGCCGGATGGGCCTTACGGGTGCGTTCGGCCAGATCCGCCAACGCCTCGCCCAGGCCGAAACTGTCCAGAACCAGCGGAGTCAGCCGGGGAATGAGGCCGTGCATCGCGTCATACAGCCGGGATGATTCCTCTGCGATCAATTGCGCCGCCTGGCCGGATTCAAGGTCGCGGCCCTGCATCCTCTGCGCGATCGAGAGAGCGAGACTGCGGATCGCCGTCACCGACTGGCCCAATTCGTCGTGCAATTCGCGTGCGATGAGGTGCCGCTCCTGCTCCAGCCGGTGGTCGATCCAGCGGGTGAGCTCGCGGGTGTCTGAGAGCTGTTGTTCCGCGCGCATCGCGCGGCGCTCAGTCGCGATCAGCTCGCCCAGCACACTGACCAGCCGGTTGAAAGCTGCTCCGATCGCTGCGGCTTCGGTGCCTGGCAAATGCGGCAGAACCACGCTGAAATTCCCCACCTGAAGCTGCGCCAGCCCTTCGACGACCTGCCGCAACGGCCGCACGGCGCGCCCCACCAGCCAGAACACCAGCACGTTGATCGCCAGCAGCAGTGCCAACGCGCCGGCGCTGAACGGAAGCAAAAAATCCCATGCGTCGAGCACCGCACGCGAGGCATCGGCGCGCACCCGAAGCCGTGCATCGGCAAAGTCATAGATCTGGATCGATGGCGCAGGCGAGATCATCTGCTCGAACCACCCGGGCGCATCGCGGCCCGGCTTGTAAGGCGACGGCGGTGATTCATAGAGAGTCCGGCCTTGTGCGTCCACCAGGCTGATTTCGGTCGACCGGACCCGGCCCACACCCTTGAGAAAAGACAGCATGGCCGGGGTGCCCTCCGACGCTCGGAGCCCCGCCATGCGATTGAGCATCTGGGAAGCGACGCGGTTGGCAGCGACCACTTCCTCGTTGACGGAAACCCGGAGGTTCCCGATCTCCAGCGCCAGCAGCCCGAGCACGAAGATGACTGTCAGCGTGCCAACGATCAGATTGATTGACAGCCGCAGACTCACGATCCGGCCTTCTCGCCGGGCGTGACGTTCGCCAGCCGCGGAACGCCGCGGCGGATCATGCGGCAACCATGGGCTCGAAACTCCCGTGCGCTGCAAATCGGGCGAGCGCTTCAATCATTGCTTGCACCATCCGGGGATGCGTCGGGTCGTGGCCTGCACGCTGGACCCAGGCAAGCGTACTTTGCGGCAGCCGCGCGTGCAGTGCCGAGGCAGCCGTGGGCGGGCAGACCTTGTCCGCCGTCCCATGCAGCAACAAGGTCGGAACGGCCGGCAGATCGCCACAACGCTGAAGCAGGCCGGGCCTTTGCAGCCAGCAGCCTTGACGCAGGTAATGACTCTGGATGCGGTAGCGAGCAACCAGCGCGTCGAGTTCAAGTGCCTCTGGCGCTGCGGCGTCTTCCAGGCCACTCATCCTGCGCTCCCAGGTCCGCCAGGCCTGCGCCAGGGTCCGGGCCTGGATTGCCCCGGCTTCGGGCAGCGTCCGCCACTGGCTGGCAAGCGGCTCGGGTGCACCATGAAAGAAGCCATCGATGTCCTCGGCCCGGGCCAGGAAGATCGAGCGCAGCAGCAGGCCTTTGACCGCCTCGGGCAGATCCATAGCGTGGGCCAGTGCCAGCGTCGCGCCCCAGGAGCCACCGACCACCAGCCAGCTCGCTACGCCCAGCACCTGGCGCAGCGTGCGCAGGTCTGCAAGCAAGCGGTCCGTGGAATTGTCCTCAATCCGGCCAGACGGCGTACTGCGGCCGGCGCCGCGCTGGTCCGGGCAGATCACTCGAAACCGCTGCGGGTCGAAGAAACGACGCAGCAACGGAGAGCAGCCGGAGCCCGGTCCGCCATGCAGCACCAGGGCGGGGATGCCGTCGGGTCGCCCCCACTCTTCGACCTGCAGGACGTGACCAGCGCCCACCGGCAGCATGAAGCTGCGAAGCGCGGGCTGGTCGGGGTATAGGAGCGTCTGCATCACTGCTGCCGATGGTATCGGCTGAGCCACGGGCCCCTCCTTACCTGCGCAGATTCATGAAAATCATGAGGGGTCATTGCAGAGCCGGGGCCTGTCGCAGCGATGCCGCAGAGCCCAGGATACGCCAAGGGACGAGCCGTCCTTACGCGCGCCAGCCGGTGTCGCGTCACTTTTGATGGAGAGCAGACCATGCAATGGCAGACACCAACGGCAATTGATTTCCGCTTCGGTTTCGAAATCACGATGTACGTTTCGGCCCGCTAAGCGGACCCGGCGACGCCCCGGCTTGCGCCGGACGCGTCGCCCCTTCGAATTCAAACATGCGCGTCACAGTCCTCGGCTCGGCCGCCGGCGGCGGCTTTCCGCAATGGAATTGCAACTGCCGCAATTGCGCCGGCGTTCGCACCGGTACGGTCAGGGCCAAGCCACGCACGCAGTCGTCGATCTTCGTGCGCCCGGACGACAGCGCGGATGGCGTGCTGTTCAACGCGTCGCCCGATGTGCTAGAGCAGATCCGCTCGAGCCCCGTGCTGCAGCCGGCCCGCCAGCTGCGCGACACGGCGATCGCCGCGGTGCTTCTGATGGATGGGCAGATTGACCATGCAACCGGCCTGTTCATGCTGCGCGAGCGGGGCTCGCCGCTTCCGCTCTGGTGCACCGCCCCGGTTGAGGAAGACCTGACGCAAGGCAACCCCGTCCTGCGCGTGCTTTCGCATTATTGCGGTGTCGCAAGCCACCGAATTCCGCTGGACGGCACCAGCTTCGAGGTGGCGGGCGTGCCCGGCCTGCGTTTGCGCGCCCTGCCGCTATCGAGCAAAGCCGCGCCGTATTCGCCCCATCGCGACCAGCCGGTGCCGGGAGACAACATCGGAATCTCGATCACCGACCGGGCCAGCGGCCGCTCCCTTTTTTACGCGCCGGGCCTGGGAGCGATCGACCCGGCGACGTTCGACGCCATGGCCAGCGCCGACGCTGTGATGGTCGATGGCACCTTCTGGACGGACGACGAAATGCCGAGGCTGGGCGTCGGAAGCAAACGGGCCCGCGAGATCGGACATCTGCCGCAGTCGGGACCGGGCGGCATGGTCGAGTGGCTGGCCAAGCTGCCCGCGCACACGCGCCGCATGCTGATCCACATCAACAATACCAACCCCATCCTCGACGAAGACTCGCCCGAGCGCGCGGCCCTGGCGCGCGAGCGCATCACGGTCTGCGAGGACGCAATGGAATTCCAGCTTTGAAGCCACTCCGATGATGCGTGCGGACATTTTGCAATCGACGGCCCAGCCAGTCGCGGGCCCGGCGTGGAGTCGCGACGAATTCGAGGCGCAGCTTCGCGCGCGGGGCCGGGCCTACCATATTCATCACCCGTTCAACGTCAAACTCAACAGCGGCCAGGCCACGCCGGAGCAGATCCGGGGCTGGGCGGCCAACAGGTTCTATTACCAGATCGCGATCCCGGTGAAGGACGCGGCCGTCCTGTCCAACTGCCCCGACCGGGAGGTGCGGCGCGGCTGGGTGCAGCGCATCCTCGACCACGACGGTTTCGAATTGGGCGGAGTCAAGGACGAAGGGGGAATCGAGGCCTGGCTGCGGCTGGCCGAAGCAGTCGGCTTGAGCCGCGAAGAAGTGCTGGACCTGCGGCATGTGGTGCCGGCAATGCGCTTCGCGGTCGATGCCTACGTCAATTTCGCGCGCCGGGCACCCTGGCAGGAGGCGGTGTGCTCGTCGCTCACCGAACTGTTCGCGCCTGAGATCCACAAACAGCGCCTGGCCAGTTGGCCCGAGCACTATCCATGGATCGAGCCGCAGGGTCTGGGCTATTTTCGCAATCGCGTCAGCCAGGCCCGGCGCGACGTCGAGCAGGGCCTGTCGGTGACGCTAGGCCATTTCACGACCCGTGCCCTGCAGGAGCGCGCGTTGCTGGTGCTGCAGTTCAAGCTCGACGTCCTTTGGGCCATGAACGACGCCATGGCCCAGCGCTACGAGGTCAGCCAATGAAGCAGCCCACCCCCGGCAGCGTCCCGCGCATCGCCCACGGCTTTCGCCTCCAGTGGGAAGCCGCGCAGGACTGCCACGTGCTGCTTTACCCCGAGGGCATGGTCAAGCTCAACCAGAGCGGCGGTGAAATCCTCCAGCGCTGCGACGGCCGCCGCAGCGTTTCCGACATCGTGGCGGAGCTGGAACAAGCGTTCACGGCCAGCGGCCTGGAGCGCGAGGTGCTTGGCTTCGTCGAGGTTGCGGGCCAGCAGCGCTGGCTGGAGTGGTCATGAGCGCAGTGGCGATGCCCGGCCAGCCGGGACCGCCGTTGTGGCTGCTGGCCGAGCTGACCTATCGCTGTCCGCTGCACTGCGTGTTCTGCTACAACCCGGTCGACTTTGCGCAGCACGCCGACGAGCTATCCACGGAAGACTGGCTGCGCGTGCTGCGGCAGGGCCGGGAGCTGGGCGCGGTGCAATGCGGGCTCTCGGGTGGCGAGCCGCTGGTGCGCGACGACCTCGAAATCATCGTCGCGGAAGCACATCGGCTGGGCTATTACACCAACCTGCTGACCTCGGGCGTGGGCCTGACAGCCGAGCGCGCCAGGGCCTTGAAGGCGGCCGGCCTAGACCATGTCCAGTTGTCTTTCCAGGACTCCACCCGCGAGATGAACGACTTCCTGTCGAACACCAAGACGTTCGCCTTGAAAAACCGTGTCGCCGCGCTGATCAAGGAGCAGGGCTGGCCGATGGTGATGAACGTGG
>JAYUHN010000056.1:0-2572 GCA_043766965.1 Ramlibacter sp.
TGCGGAAAGATCGCGGCAATGGCCGGGAAACTTTCCGTCAGGTGCGGCGACGCCAGCAGCGCGAACATATAGGCGCCGATGGCGTAGAACGCCACATACCCCAGGTCGAGCAGGCCCGCGTAGCCCACCACGATATTCAGGCCCAGCGCCAGCAGCACATACAACAGCGCCGTATCGGCGATGCGGACCCAGGCGTTGCCGCCGGTTTGCAGCAGCAGCGGCAGCACCAGCAGCGCCACAGTCGCCACGGCGATCACAACGTAGCGGTTCTGGCGGTTGATGAAGTTCATCATCGCCAAGCCTCCTGCCGAGCCGCCTCAAAGGAGGCTTCCGCCCCCTCGGGGGGCAGCGAATGAATATGAGCGTGGGGGTCCATTTTTCTTCCTAGGCGCGGTCCGCCACGCGTTCGCCCAGCAGGCCGGAGGGCCGCAGCGTCAGCATGATGATCAGCACGATGAAGGCGAAGATGTCGGAGTAGTGGCTGCCAAGCACGCCGCCGGTGAGAGCGCCGATGTATCCTGAGCCGATCGATTCGATCAGCCCCAGCAGGATGCCGCCTACCACCGCGCCGGCCAGGTTGCCGATGCCGCCAAAAACAGCGGCTGTGAATGCCTTGAGGCCAGGCAGGAAACCCATGGTGTGCTGCACCGTCCCGTAGTTGGACGCGTACATGACGCCGGCGATGGCAGCCAGCACCGCGCCGATGATGAAGGTCGCGGAGATCACCGTATCGGGCTTCACGCCCATCAGCGCCGCGACCCGCGGATTCTCCGCCGTCGCGCGCATGGCCCGTCCAAGGCGGGTGTAATTTACCAGGTACATCAGCACGGCCAGCGACACCGCCGTCAGGCCCAGGATCATGATCTGGGTTGCGGTGATCACGGCCCCGCCGATCTGGAACGGCACCGGCGGCAGCAGCGTCGGGTAGGGCTTGTAGTTCGGCTTCCAGATGATCATCGCCAGGGTCTGCAGCAGGATCGACATGCCGATGGCGGTGATCAGCGGCGCCAGCTTGGGGCTGTTGCGCAGCGGCCGGTAGGCCACCTTCTCGATGATGAAGTTGAGCACCGCGGCAACGAAGCAGGACAACAGCAACGCGATGATCAGGAGCAGCCAGCCGGGCATGCCGGGCATGGCCTCCCGGATGGTCACGATGATCGACCAGCTGGTGAGCGCGCCGACCATCAGCACCTCGCCGTGGGCGAAGTTGATCAGGTTGATGATGCCGTACACCATCGTGTAGCCCAGGGCCACCAGGGCATACATGCTGCCGAGAACCAGACCGTTGATGATCTGCTGCAGCAGGATTTCCATAGTGCTTCTCCGTTCGTATGAACCCCTCTAGCAAAAAACCCGCCAGTTGCGCCTTGGCGGGTTGATGGTGCGCGATTGTAGCCAGCGGGTCCAGCGCCAAAGGACGGCGGGTCGCCGGGGTTTACCCTCTACGTTGAAGCGGTGGACAGACACCGATTGCGGCGCCCGTCACTGCTTGTCTTCATTGAGCCGGCGCAGCGTGCGAAGCTTTTCGGCAATCCTGATTTCGAGGCCGCGGTCCACCGGCCGGTAGAACCGGGGCGCAATCATTCCTTCCGGAAAGTAATTTTCCCCGGCCGCGAAGGCGCCCTCTTCATCGTGCGCATAGCGGTACTCCTTGCCGTAGTCGAGATCCTTCATCAACTGCGTCGGTGCGTTGCGCAGGTGCAGGGGCACCGGCCGGGTGCCGTCTTTCTTGATGAACGCCTTCGCTTCGTTGTACGCGTTGTAGACCGCGTTGGACTTCGGCGCCATGGCCAGGTACACGACGCATTCGGCCAGTGCCAGCTCGCCTTCGGGCGTGCCGAGCCGCTCGTAGGTTTCGGCGGCGTCCAGCGCCAGCCGCAGCGCCCGTGGGTCGGCCAGGCCGATGTCTTCGCTGGCCATCCGGACCAGCCGCCGCGCCATGTACAGCGGGTCGGCGCCGCCATCGAGCATGCGCATGAACCAGTACAGCGATGCGTCCGGATCGGAGCCGCGCACCGACTTGTGCAGCGCGCTGATGGTGTCGTAGAACTGCTCGCCCCCCTTGTCGTAGCGCCGCATGCGCTCGCCCAGCACCTTCAGCAGCCAGCTGTCGGTCACCTCGCCGAGCTTCTCCTGCGTCGCCGCGACCGACAGCGTTTCGAGCGTATTGAGCAGCCGCCTGGCGTCACCGTCCGCATAAGCGACCAGCCGGTCCAGCGCATCCTGCTCGATCGGCGGAACAGCACCGATGGCCTGGGCCTTGGTCGCGATCCGGGCCAGATCCGCCGCCGTCAACGGCTGCAGCACATAGACAGCAGCCCGCGACAGCAGCGCGGAATTGACCTCGAACGACGGATTTTCGGTCGTGGCGCCGATGAAGGTGAACAGGCCCGATTCAACATGCGGCAGGAAGGCATCCTGCTGGGCTTTGTTGAAGCGGTGCACCTCGTCGACAAACACCACCGTGGGCATGCCGCTGCTGCGCCAGGCGCGCGCTTGCTCGACCGCGTCGCGGATGTCCTTGACGCCGGCCAGCACCGCAGACAGCACGATCAGCCGGGCCCGCACCGCC
>JAYUHN010000057.1:0-6873 GCA_043766965.1 Ramlibacter sp.
TCAAGACCAGCGCCTGACTTCAAACGCTGGAGAACGGCGAGCTGGTGGTGGACGATCATTTCCGGACGACGGTGCCCGGCCTGTATGCGGTCGGGGATGTCGCCGCCGCCCTGAACCAGATCAACATTGCTGCCGGGCATGCGGCAATCGCCGCTGCAGCCATTCACAGCGCGCTCTGAGAACATTGCCGGGGCTGGACCCGGTTGGCGGGCCGACGTGTACTCAGCCGCCGCCTTTTTGCCGCGCTCCGATGTCTGCGATCACGCGCGCATAACGCTGCTTGCTCAGGTAGGCCGATGCCCAGTCCATCAGCACCACGATGCGGTTTCGAAAGCCGATCAGGAAATAGATGTGGGTGAAAAGCCAGAACAACCACGCGGAGTGCCCGCTGAATTTGAACTGGCCCAGCGGCGACGTGAGTTCGACGACGGCCGCGTTGCGTCCAATGGTCGCCAGATTCCCGTAGTCACGGTAGCGGAAAGCCTGCGCCGGTTCGCCCGCGAGCCGGCGCAGGATGTTGGCGGCTGCGGTGCGGCCCATCTGCTTGGCGGCCGGCGACACGCCCGGTACCGGACGTGGTTCGCCGCGTCCTCGTGCATGGCTGCGCGCGGCAGCGAGGTCCCCCACGACGCTGATCTCCGGATGGCCGGGAAGGGTCAGGTCCGGCTCCACCAGCACCCGGCCGGCGCGATCGAGCTGGGCGCCGGTGGCCTCGGCCAGTTGCCGCCCCAGCGCCGATGCAGCGACGCCGGCGGCCCAGATCACGCAACGCGACGCGATGCGGTAACTGCGCGGCGGCTGCGGTCCATCGCCGGCTGCCTGCTTCACCTCCAGCCCGGTGCCGTCGATCGCCGTTACCTGCGAACCGGTCAGCACTTCGACGCCGAGTTTTTCAAGCTGCTCCAGAGCCCGCTGGCTCAGGTCTTCGGGCATGGCCTGCAATACGCGTGGGCTGCCTTCGATCAGCAGGATTCTCGCGCTTGCCGGATCGATGCGGCGAAACTCTCCTGCCAGCGTGTGACGGGCGATCTCGGCCAGCGTGCCGGCCATCTCGACGCCCGTCGGCCCACCGCCGATCACGGCGAAGGTCAGCCACGGCCCGCGGCGCTCCGGGTCCGGCTCCTTCTCGGCAGCTTCGAAGGCCAGCAGGATGCGGCGGCGGATCTCGAAGGCGTCATCCAGCGTTTTCAGGCCCGGCGCGAACGGCGCCCATTCGTCGTGCCCGAAGTAGCTGTGGGTGGCGCCGGCCGCGACGATCAGGTGGTCGTAGCCCACGGGGGGACCGTCGTCCAGCAGCACCTGCCGCGCCGGCACATCGATGGCCAGAACGTCCCCCAGCAACGTCGTGACGTTGGCCTGTTTGCGAAACAGGTGACGCACCGGCGCGGCGATGGCCGGCGCCGACAGGCCCGCCGTCGCCACCTGGTAGAGAAGCGGCTGGAACAGGTGGTGGTTGGTTCGCTCCACCACCGTGATGTCCACCGCGGCCTCGTGCAGCGTGCGCGCGGCCTCCAGCCCGCCGAAGCCGCAGCCGACGATCACGATGCGGGGCAGGGGAGTGTTCGCCGTGGACATGCGGCGATGATACGGCGCACGTTCGCGACCCTCAGGGTGGCGTGATCTTGAGGACCACGTTCTCCGCGATGTCCGTGATGTACAGCTCGCCTGCCGGCCCCGCAACGATTCCTGCCGGCCTGCTCAGCGTCGCAGGCAAGGGACCCGCCATGACGCCGGATTTGCCGCGCTGGCCGGCGACGGTGCTGACCACGCCAGCCGGCGTGATCTTGCGCACAAGGCTGTTGTTCTGGTCGGTGACATACAGGTTGCCCGTCAGGTCGAAGGCCAGGCCCATGGGATTGTTGAAGCGCGCCGACGCGACCGGGCCGTCTGCGTCGCCGGCGGTCCCCGCCAGCCCGGCCCAGGTGCTGACAATCCCGGCCGGCGTGATGCGCCGGATCGTGTGGTTGCCCGAATCGGCGACGTAAATGGTGCCGACGGCGTCCACAGCGATTCCGCTGGGCCGCTTGAAACGGGCGGCTGTTCCGGCGCCGTCTGCCGTGCCGAACGGGATTGTCAGGCCGACGTTGAACCCTGCCCTGGAGGTAACAACCGCCCCCGCCAGCAACGACCCGGTGCCCGAGGCATTCATCTTGAACACGCCGTTGCTCAGCGAATCGGTGATGTAAAAGCTGCCATTGGCATCGCGCGCCACGCTGCCGTGCGAGACGATGGGGCTACTGGAAATCCCACCGATGATCGGCGCGCCGCTGGCACGGGACACCCCCAGAACGCCGTTCGACGCGATTCGCCGCAGGCGCACGCCCTGGCCTTCGACCACATCCAGGTTGCCAGCGCTGTCGCTGACCAGCCCCGACGGAAAGTCCAAGCTGTTCGGCGGCGAACCAAAGGTGCGCGACGACACGCCCGGCACGCCGGCGAATGTGCTCACCACGCTGGCCACGATCTTGCGCACCGTGTGGTTGTTGTAGTCGGTCACGTACAGGTTGCCGCTTCCATCCACTGCCACGCTGTCCGGCTGATCGAACTCGGCCCCGGCGGCCGGGCCGTCGGTGCTTCCGGGGAACACCGGGAAAGAACCGGCAAGAGTGCTCACCACAGCATCCGGACTCACCTTCCGCACGGTGGAGGCATCTGCGACATAGAGATTGCCGGCACCGTCGAGACCAAGGTCGCCTGGAAGGTCGAAGCGGGCTTCGCCGGCGGTGCCGTCCTTTGGCCCAGCTGCCCGACGCCCGCGATCCAGCGGGGCGGGGACCTGGCCGGCAACCAGGGTCGACACGCCCGCAGTGATCTTGATGATCGTGAAGTCCGTGGAGATGTAGACGCTGGAGTTCCGAACGGCCAGCCCCTGCGGTTGTGTGACACGGACCAGCGTGCCCACGTTGCCTGCCGCGTCCAGGATCCGCACGGCGTCATTGCCTCGGTCTGCCACCAGCAGGTTGCCGGACGCGTCGATCGCAAGCTCACCCGGATTCTTGAAGCGGGCTTGCGCACCCGGGCCGTCCTGGTAGCCGCGGTTGTCCCAGCCGGTCTGGCCGGCGAGAATACTCACGACACCGGCGGTGCTGATCTTGCGGATGGTCTGGTTGCCTTCGTCCGAGACATAGACGTTGCCGACCCGGTCGACCACGACCGCGGCAGGGAAACTGAATTGCGCCACATTCGCAGGGCCCTCGGTGCTGCCTTGGACGCCTGTCCCGGCATAGGTCGAAACCACCCCGCTGGAACTGACCCGCGCGATCCGGTGGTTGCCGTAGTCGGCCACGAACAGGTTGCCGGAGCCGTCGAGCGCCATGCCCGCTGCGGAACCGAAGCCCTCGGCCCACGTCGACACGTCGCCAGCAGGAGTGATCCGCCGTATCAGTGCGCCAGAGGAAAAATAGACCGTGCCGTCCGCGGCGACCGTCAGATTGCGGGTGCTCAGACGCGCCGCGGTGCCTCGCCCGTTCAGCAGGCCGACGCCGCCGGGCGTGCCGGCAACGACCATCAGGGCAGACCGCGGCTCGGCGCCGGTGGCGCCACCGTCGTATGCGCCGCCCTCAGCAGCCGGGGCGACGCCGGCCCCACCACCACCCCCACCACCGCAGCCGGCGACCAAGGCCGCAGCTGCTAGACCGAGTGCGCAGCCCCATCGAGCGCCCAGATTCAGCCAGTCGATTTTTCTCATGTTGTACTGCCCTGCAAAAAATTTCGTCCATGCCGGAGCGTCGGCACTGCAATGCATCCTAGGGCGCGCATGTAAAGCCCTGGTAGTGAAAGCACCGATGCGGCTCGGGCGCCGGCGAGCAACCGGAGTTCGGGCTGCGGGCAAAATGAGGCGCAAGACATCACCGAGGAGACGCCATGTTCCAGACATCGATCGCAGGCAGCCTGCCAAAACCGGGGTGGCTGGCGGAAACGCAGAAGCTCTGGCCGCAATGGAAAGCCGAGGGCGACGAGCTGCGTCAGGCCAAGGCCGACGCGACGCTGCTCTGGATCAAGGCGCAGGAGGACGCGGGGCTGGACATCGTCGGCGACGGCGAGCAATCGCGCCAGCATTTCGTGCACGGCTTCCTCGAGCAGGTCGAAGGGATCGATTTCGATCACAAGGTGAAGATGGGTATCCGCGACAACCGGTACGACGCGATGGTGCCGCAAGTGGTGGCGTCGCTGCGGTTGAAGGGCAGGGTGCATGCGTTCGAGGCGCAGCTGGCGCGCGCGCATACCACCCGCCAACTCAAGTTCACGCTGCCCGGGCCGATGACCATCGTCGATACCGTGGCCGACCGCTTCTATGGCGACAAGGTGAAGATGGCGTTCGCATTCGCCGAACTGCTGAACCAGGAGGCGCTCGCGCTGCAGGCCGACGGCGTCGACATCATCCAGTTCGACGAGCCCGCCTTCAACGTGTACATGAAGGATGCGGCTGACTGGGGAGTGGCGGCGCTCGAGCGCGCGGCGCAGGGCCTCACCTGCACCACCGCCGTCCACATCTGCTATGGCTACGGCATCAAGGCCAACACCGACTGGAAGGCGAAGCTCGGCGATGAGTGGCGCCAGTACGAACAGGTGTTCCCGGCACTGGCCAGGAGCAGCATCGACCGCGTCAGCCTGGAGTGCTACCACTCGCACGTGCCGCCGCACCTGATGGAACTGCTGCAAGGCAAGGACGTGATGGTCGGCGTGATCGACGTCGCCAGCGACACCATCGAAACGCCGGAGCAGGTCGCCGACACCATCGGGGAGGCGCTGCGGTTCGTGCCGAAGGAGCGGCTGTTTCCCTGCACCAACTGCGGCCTGGCGCCGATGGACCGCGACGTGGCGCTGAAAAAGCTGCAGGCGCTCGGCGCGGGCGCCGCGCTGGCGCGCCGAAGGTACGGCTGATGGCGACGCTGAACCGGCAGGCGGCGGACCGGATACGCGCGGTGCTTCAGGGCCACATCGACCGCGGCCTGATTCCGGGGGCGGTGGCAATGATCTCGCTGAATGGCGAGACCTGTTTTTCAGAAGCGCTCGGCCGGCGCGATCCGGCGGCCGCCGACGCGATGCAGGCCGATTCGATCTTCCGGATCTATTCGATGACCAAGCCGCTGGTGTCGCTGGCCGCGCTGATGCTGGTCGAGCAGGGACGGCTGCAGCTGACCGATGCGGTGTCGCACTACCTGCCGATGTTCGCGCAGCAGGAAGTGGTCGTGATGCAGGACGTAACGTCAGGACGGGTGCCGGTCCTGCGCGAAGCGACTGTGCACGACCTGCTGCGCCACACGGCCGGTTTTACCTATGAATTCATGGGTGACGGTCCGGTGCATCGGCAATACACGGCCGCGGTCCTGGGCTCGCGCGAGCGCAGCAACCTCGAGTTTTGCGAAGCGCTGGCCGCGATCCCGCTGGCTTTCCAGCCGGGTAGCTGCTGGGAATACAGTTGCGCGACGGATGTGCTCGGCGCGCTGCTGGAAGTGATCACCGGCCGGCCGCTGGGCGAACTGCTGGCCGCCATGGTGATCGAGCCGCTGGGCATGACTGACACGGGCTTCTCGGTTCCCGAAGCACAGCACGGGCGGCTGGCCGAGGCCTTCGCGACCGATCCGCAGAGCGGCGACGCGGTCGTGCTTATACAGAACCGCGCCGCCCCCCGCTTCCAGTCAGCCGGTGGCGGTCTGCTCTCCACTGCAACCGATTACTCGCGCTTCCTCCTGCTGCTGCGCAACCGCGGCAGCCTGGGGGGAATGCGGCTGCTGTCGCCGGCGACGCTGGCCTGGATGACCGCGGACCACCTCGGTGCCATCCCGGTGCAGGGCGATTTGCTGAGCCCAGGCAATGGGTTTGGCCTGGGGTTTGCAGTGCGTACCCACGCCGGGCTGGCACCGACC
The DNA here is from genome assembly GCA_043766965.1 of Ramlibacter sp. GTDB lineage: Bacteria > Pseudomonadota > Gammaproteobacteria > Burkholderiales > Burkholderiaceae_C > Ramlibacter. The sequence continues at coordinate 5,871 of JAYUHN010000057.1, forward strand.
CCGGGGTCGGTCGGCAGCTACTTCTGGAGCGGCCTGGGCGGCACCTCGTTCGTCGTCGACCCGGCCCATGACCTGTTCGCGATGCTGCTGACGCAGGCGCCGGGCCAGCGCGAATATTTCATCCGCCTGTGGCGCCAGCTGGTCTACGGCGCCCTTGACTGAACGGCGCGCAGGAGTAGTCTCAGCAGCATGAACACGCAAGATCATCCGGCCGGCTGGCAAGAGCACCCGGACAGCGGCACCCACGAGCATGCGACGGCACCGTGGAAGCACGATGGCGTGCGGGTGATCGGCGCCGACCGGCTGGATGGCAATACGGCGCAAACGCCCGGCATGGACCGCAAGGCCGCCATCAACTTCGCCCGGGTCGGCGCCGGGAAACTCTGGGCCGGCACAGTGACGATCCATGCCAACGCCAAAACCGGCGCGCACCACCACGGCCCCCTGGAAAGCGTGATCTACGTCGTGAAGGGCCGCGCACGGATGCGTTGGGGCGAGCAGCTGCAGTTCATGGCGGAGGCCGGGCCCGGCGATTTCATCTATGTGCCCCCCTACGTGCCGCACCAGGAAATCAACGCAAGCGCGACCGAACTGCTTGAATGCGTCCTGTGCCGCAGCGACGGCGAGGCTGTCGCGGTCAACCTCGCGATCGAGCCGGCCGAAAAGCCGGAGCAGGTGTTGTGGGTCGACCCGACCCATCCAGGCGGCGGCAACTAGCGGCTCGGTCCGTAACGACTTCGTTCCGCGCCTTTTATCACGCCCGCCGGTGCAGTCATACGGCCAAGGCACACTCTTGTCAGCCCTGGTCCTACACTGCGTAAGGGATTAACGATTGCCAAAGTTACATCGGCCTACACCGCCGATCGAGGCTCAGCAGCTACAACTGAGCTAGACAACCAAGGAGTACCAGCTATGGACACGATCAAGATCAGCCGCCTCGCCACTTTTCTTTTTGCCGCGCTTGGCCCGCTGCTCGCCACGGCTGGCGTCGCCAGCGCAGGCT
>JAYUHN010000058.1:0-17913 GCA_043766965.1 Ramlibacter sp.
GTTTTAGGAGAACGACATGAGAGTTTCGGCTTCGGTCAAGAAAATTTGCCGCAACTGCAAAATCATCCGCCGCAAGGGCGTTGTCCGCGTGATCTGCACCGATCCGCGGCACAAGCAGCGCCAGGGCTGAATTTGAGTGACCTGGGGTTGGACCAAAGAGCGCGCGAGGCGCGTTTGCTCGGACCCCTCTGATTAACAGGGAAGAACATGGCACGTATCGCTGGCATCAACATTCCGCCGCATCAGCACGCCGAAATCGGCCTGACGGCGATTTTCGGCATCGGCCGCACCCGCGCTCGCATGATCTGCGAGGCGACAGGCATCGCCTACTCCAAGAAGGTCAAGGACCTGACGGACAGCGACCTGGAGAAAATCCGCGACCAGATCGGGCAGTTCACGATCGAAGGCGACCTGCGCCGCGAGACCACGATGAACATCAAGCGCCTGATGGATATCGGATGCTACCGGGGCTTCCGGCATCGCCGCGGCCTGCCGATGCGCGGCCAGCGCACGCGCACCAACGCCCGCACTCGCAAGGGCCCGCGCAAGGCCGCCCAGGCGCTCAAAAAATAAGTGCCTGGGGTCGGACCAAGAGCGCGTAGCGCGTTGCTCGGACCCCTCATATCAAAGGAAAGAGAACAGTCATGGCAAAAGCCCCTGTCAATAACGCCGCGCAGCGCGTACGCAAGAAGGTTCGCAAGAACGTGTCCGATGGCGTGTGCCACGTGCACGCGTCCTTCAACAACACGATCATCACGATCACCGACCGACAGGGCAACGCCCTGTCCTGGGCGTCCTCGGGCGGCCAGGGGTTCAAGGGTTCGCGCAAATCGACCCCCTTCGCAGCCCAGGTGGCTTCCGAAGTGGCCGGCCGCGCGGCCATCGAACAGGGCATCAAGAACCTCGACGTCGAGATCAAGGGCCCCGGCCCGGGTCGCGAGTCGTCGGTCCGGGCGCTGGCTGCGCTGGGGATCCGCATCACGTCGATCGCCGACGTGACGCCGGTGCCGCACAACGGCTGCCGCCCGCAGAAACGCCGTCGAATCTGAGTCATCCCCGCGCAGGCGGGGGGACCCAGATCGATTTATCAAGCCCACCGCCGGCCGCCCAAGGGTGACCGGCTCCCGCGGTAAATGGCCGCGGCAGATGACGTAAAGGAAGCAACGTGGCACGTTACCTCGGCCCCAAGGCCAAACTTTCCCGCCGTGAAGGCACGGACCTGTTCCTCAAGAGCGCTCGCCGCTCGCTCGCGGACAAGGCCAAGTTCGACTCCAAGCCGGGCCAGCATGGCCGCACCTCGGGACAGCGCACGTCCGACTACGGACTGCAGTTGCGCGAGAAGCAGAAGGTCAAGCGGATGTACGGCATCCTTGAGCGCCAGTTCCGCAAGTATTTCACCGAAGCCGACCGGCGTCGCGGCAACACCGGCGCCAACCTGCTGTTCATCCTAGAGTCCCGCCTGGACAACGTGGTGTACCGCATGGGTTTCGGGTCCACCCGCGCCGAGGCGCGCCAGCTGGTGTCGCACAAGGCGATCACGGTCAATGGCCAGCCGGTCAACATTCCGTCGTACATGGTCAAGACCGGCGACGTGATCGCCGTGCGCGACAAGTCCAAGAAACAGAACCGCATTGTCGAAGCGCTGCAGCTGGCCCAGCAGGTCGGCCTGCCGACCTGGGTCGAGGTCAATGCCGACAAGGCCGAAGGCACGTTCAAGAAGGTGCCGGACCGCGATGAGTTCGCCGCCGACATCAAGGAAGCGCTGATCGTGGAACTGTATTCGAGGTAACGGACGATAACGTGTCGCCGTGTGGCGGTTCGTCCTTCGAGATTTTTTTAGTTCCCTGCTGCGGGGCACCGCAGTTTGGGCACTTCACCAGCCTTACCGGTGTAACGAGCCGGGGGTATTGAGAGGAAGTCCTGCATGCAAACCAATTTGCTCAAGCCCAAAGCCATCAATGTCGAGCAGCTCGCGCCGAACAAGGCGAAGGTCACGCTCGAGCCCTTCGAGCGTGGCTACGGCCATACGCTCGGCAACGCCCTGCGCCGTGTCCTGTTGTCGTCGATGGTCGGCTACTCGGCCACCGAAGTCACCATCGCTGGCGTGCTGCACGAGTACTCCTCCATCGACGGGGTCCAGGAAGACGTCGTCAGTATCCTGCTGAACCTCAAGGGTGTTGTCTTCAAGCTGCACAACCGCGATGAAGTCACTCTGAGCCTGCGCAAGGATGGCGAAGGCATCGTCACCGCCGCGGACATCCAGACCCCGCACGACGTCGAGATCGTCAACCCGGACCACGTCATCGCGCACCTGTCGCAAGGCGGCAAGATCGACATGCAGATCAAGGTCGAGAAGGGCCGCGGCTATGTGCCCGGCACGATGCGCCGCTATGCCGACGAGCCGACCAAGTCGATCGGCCGGATTGTGCTGGACGCTTCGTTCTCGCCGGTCAAGCGCGTCAGCTACACGGTCGAGAGCGCGCGCGTCGAGCAGCGCACCGACCTGGACAAGCTTGTGGTCGAGATCGAGACTAATGGCGCGATCACGGCGGAAGACGCGGTTCGGGCCTCGGCCAAGATCCTGGTCGAACAGCTGGCCGTGTTCGCCCAGCTGGAAGGCAGCGAACTGGCCGCCTTCGATGCCCCGGTGCAGCGCAGCTCGCAGCAGTTCGACCCGATCCTGCTGCGCCCGGTCGACGAGCTCGAGCTCACGGTGCGTTCGGCCAACTGCCTCAAGGCCGAAAACATCTACTACATCGGAGACCTGATCCAGCGCACTGAAAACGAGCTGCTCAAGACCCCGAACCTGGGCCGAAAGTCGCTCAACGAAATCAAGGAAGTTCTTGCTTCTCGTGGCCTCACGCTCGGCATGAAGCTGGAAAGCTGGCCGCCCGCCGGGCTGGATAAGAGATAGGGAGATGATTTTGCGGGACAGACCAGAATGCGCAGCAGCCTGCTCTGTCCTCAACTGATCAACCTCTGGTGAACCTGCAGTACCTGATCCGGCTGCGGGATTAATAAAGGAAAGGAAAGCACCATGCGTCACGGCCACGGCCTTCGTAAACTCAACCGCACCAGCGAGCACCGCCTCGCCATGCTGCGCAACATGATGAATTCGCTGCTGCAGCACGAAGTCATCCAGACCACGGTCCCCAAGGCCAAGGAACTGCGGCGCGTGGTCGAACCCATGATCACGCTGGCGAAAGTGCCGACCCTGGCGAATCGCCGGCTCGCGTTCGACCGGCTGCGCGACCGCGACATCGTCACCAAGCTGTTTGCCGAAATCGGCCCGCGTTACCAAGCGCGGCCCGGTGGCTACACGCGCATCCTGAAAATGGGATACCGCGTCGGCGACAATGCCCCGATGGCGCTGGTCGAACTGGTCGATCGGCCAGAAGTTCCCGATGCAGCCGATGCCCCTACTGCGGAATAATCACCGACACCGCTCTATAATCTTCACTTGCCGCGCGATGGAGCAGCCTGGTAGCTCGTTGGGCTCATAACCCAAAGGTCGCAAGTTCAAATCTTGCTCGCGCAACCAAAAAAAGAGTCGCAAAAACTCGCCAACAACGCCCACTTCCAAGTGGGCGTTGTTGCTTGTACGCGGCAGTCTCGGGGCACCAGACGCCCGCGGAACCAAAGTCTCGACCCGTCGGGGGGACCCGAGGGTTCGGCAGGCAGCTACTCGATGTCGAGCTGCACCTCGCCGAAACCCGGCAAGCTGAATGAAATGCGGTTGCCGGCTTGTGGAAACTGCGATTTAACCAGGCTGCCCGTCGTCACGATGTCGCCGGCCTTCATCGCGATTCCCCTGGCCTGCAGATGGTTGGCGAGCCATGCCAGCGCATTCAGGGGGTGGCCCAGCACATCCCGTCCGGTGCCGCGTCCGATTTCGCGTTTGTCGACGAATGCAATGCCTTGCATGGCCTGCAGTGCATCGGCTTCCAGCTCTGTCACGGGCGGGCCGAGGACAAGGCCCTGGTTCCATGCGTTGTCCGCGATGAGTGTCAGCACCGACCTCGGCAGACTGGGGTAATCGGCGCATCTATCGTCCGCGATCTCCAGAGCCGGGTATGCGCAGGCAACATGTTGCAGGATCGTCGCGCTGGTCCATGGCGAACCACGGATCGGCAAGTCGCGCGCAAGCTCGAAGGCGATTTCGAATTCAACGATGAGGCGCACGAAGTCTCGTGCCACGATGCGATGGCCTGAGCGGTACACCTGATCGCGCAACAGGCGGCCCGACACCGAGTCATGGAAGCCGACCATGGCGCGCATGGCGGGCGTGGTGATGGCGATCTTGTAGCCGGCCAGGGAGGTGCGGCGATGCTCCAGCAAACGCGCGACGTAGTCGTCCTGGATCAGATAGGCGGCCTGGACGCTGTCCGGGGCCAGCTCGGCGCGAAATGCGGCGAAAGTTTCTCGTGCCCGATGCTGGCGGACTAGCTCGTCGGCGGCGTCTCGCCACTTCACGGGACCAGGAAGCATAACAATGCTCGCGCGTAGCTTAAAGGGAGAAAGTTGCTGGTGCGGCTGGCGGGGATCGAACCCACGACCCTTGGCTTCGGAGGCCAATACTCTATCCACTGAGCTACAGCCGCAATGCAGCCTATTGTACCGGCGTGAACCCTTGGCCAAGTCGATGGTGAAGACGCATCGGCTTCCCGCTTGACGCGGAACCAGCACCGGCAGCTCGCTGTGCGTCAGTACGTGCTGGGTCTCGCTTCCGGGCAGCACGCGCTTGATGCCCTTGCGGCCGTGCGACGCCCATCACGATCAGGTCGTACCTGTGCTTGCGGGCCGTCGAGATGACGGACTGGGCCCTCGAAGTAGCTCAGCGGACAGCGGGGAACGACGTACAGGGCGACCAGTTCGGCGCCCGTCGTCGCCGCCTGCTCGATCGCGCTGGCGCCGGCTTTCTTCAACAGGGTCGAGTCGTCGGTCGGGACGAGGATGCGCTGGTACATGGAGATCTCCGGGACGGCGTTGAGAGCTCCAGCTTAGGGAGCGGCCGAAGGTTGCGGTAGATCCAGGTCAAGCGCAGGTGCGGTTGGGGCGAATAGCCTCGGGGCATGCGTCCGCCACCCTTGCCAGTCCCTTGGTCCGTGCGCCGCCGACCTGAGCCCACCTCGACTTCGTTTCAAGCGGGCTTGGCAACCGAGTCGTCATGCGAGCGGAACACCAGCACGGGGACCGGTGACAGCCGGATGATCTGCTCAGCGCCGCTGCCCAGGAACATGCGCCCGATGCCACGCCGCCCGTGGGTGCCGACCACGACCAGGTCGGCGTTCCAGAGCATGGCCGCCTCGGCGATGACTTCGCCCAGGCGCTGGCCGAATTTGTCGTAGAGCATCGTGTCAGCCTCGACGCCGGCCGACTGGGCAACGGCCATCGCGGCGCTCAGCGTGCGCTCGGAGCCATCGCGCAAGGCCTGCGCCAGCTCTTCCGAGTAGCCGCCGTAGGAGCCATAGCTGTCGGCGGACGATAAATCCTCCACGACGTTCACCAGCCGCACCCGTCCACCGCCGTCGCGCGCGAGCCGCAACGCGGCCACCAGGGCTTTGGTGGCGGGCGGGCTACCGTCGACCGGGACAAGAATTCGCTTGAACATGATGGGCTTTCGGCAAGGATTGCGTTCGCTTGACTGTATGTCGTTCAATGGCGCCGGGGTTGACGTGGGTCAAGCGAATCGGTGGCTGCGGTAAATTCAGGCTTTCGACAGGTCAACCACCCGTGCCCTATTCCTTTGTCGCCAGCCTCGACGCCGCTTCCCACTCCGGTGGCGACCACAACGCAGGCGCGTTGCTCGCGGGCGTGCTCGATTCCGCGATGGACGCCATCATCACTGTCGATGCGGCACAGACCATCGTGCTGTACAACCGCGCCGCGGAAAAGATCTTTGGCTGGCCGCGCGGCGAGGCGATCGGCCAGCCGCTCGCGCGCCTGATCCCCGAACGGTTTCGCGGCCGCCACGTCCAGCATATCCAGCTCTTCAGCCCCACCGGCGTCACCTCGCGCCGCATGGGCGATGGCACGGTGATCTACGGGCTGCGCGCGGACGGTAAGGAATTTCCCATGGACGCTTCGATCTCGCAGCTCGAAATGGCCGGAGGGAAACTGTTCACGGTGATCCTGCGGGACGTCACCGAGCGGGTCCGGGCCCAGGAAGAGCGCAGCGCCTTTGCCGCGGCGGCGAGCGCGATCCGCGAGGAGGAAAAGTCCCACGTCGCGCGCGAATTGCACGACGAACTGGCGCAGTCCCTCACGGCCCTCAAAATGGACGCCAACTGGGTGCGCGACAACCTGGTGTCCGCGCCTGCCCTCGCGCAGCAGAAGCTGGCCGACATGCTGGGGCTGCTGGACGAAGCGGTCGCGTCGACGCGGCGGATCGCCGCCGATCTGCGGCCGTTGTTGCTCGACGACCTGGGACTGGCGCCGGCCATCGAGTGGCTGGCGGGCACGTTCAGCCAGCGCCACGGCGTGCCCTGCAGGCTGCTCATGGACGACGAGCTGGAACTGCAGGAGCCTTACGCGACCGCCGTCTTCCGGATCGTGCAGGAATCGCTGGCCAACGTGGCCAAGCACGCGAACGCGACGGACGTCGGCGTGACGGTGGAGCGCCGTTTGAGCGAAATCGTGCTGTCGGTGCAGGACGACGGGCGCGGCTTCGACGCCGCCGCGCACCATTTGCTCGGGTCGCTGGGCCTGATGGGCCTGCGTGAGCGGGCCCAGCTGCTCAGGGGAACGGTCGCGATCACCACTGCGCCAGGCGAAGGCACGCGCATCGACGTCCGGATCCCGCTGGCACAACCGACCGCGGCACCATGATCCGTATCGTCATCGCCGACGACCACGCCATCGTGCGGGAAGGTCTCAAGCGGATCGTTGCCTCGGCCGATGACATGGACGTGATGGCGGAAGCGGCCGATGGCGCCGAGGTGATGCAGCGCGTGCGGGAGGCTGAGTTCGACGTGCTGGTGCTGGACCTCTCGATGCCCGGGCGCAGCGGGATGGAGCTGATCAAGCTGGTGAAGGCCGAGAAGCCGCGCCTGCGGATCCTTGTGCTCAGCATGCACCAGGAGCTGCAGTACGCGGTGCGGGCCATCAAGTCCGGAGCCAGCGGCTATCTCACCAAGGAAAGTGCGCCGGCGCAGCTGGTGCTGGCGCTGCGCAAGATCGCCGGCGGCGGCGCCTACATCAGCGCGGAGGTGGCGGAGCAGCTGGCGCTGGGTGCGATGCCTGGCGCGGTCGGGGCGGCCCACGAAGCGCTGTCGGCGCGCGAGTTCGAGGTGTTCCGCCAGCTTGCGGCGGGCATGTCGGTGACGGACATCGCCGCCAAGCTCAACGTCTCCGTCAAAACGGTCAGCACCCACAAGGCGAACCTGATGCACAAGATGGAGCTGCTGAACCAGAGCGAGCTGCTGCGCTACGCGATCCGCCACGGCTTGGCGGAGCCGCTGGAACCCTGAACCGCGCCTAGGACAATTCGCAGGCGCCCTCAGCGCCGGCCTCCTGCGCAACCGGATTCCGCCGAGGGCTAGATTCAGCCTCCGCCGACGCGGCGGGAGCACCCGGTCGCGCACAGTTGGTCCATGCCAATCCCCGCAGCCCCGATCAAGGTCTTCCTGGCCGATGACTCGCTGCCGATCTGCGACCGGATCTCCGCGCTGCTGTCGGCGGCCGGCATGACGGTGGTCGGCCGCGCCGGCTCCCCGCAATCCTGTCTCGACGGCATTGTGGCCGGCCGGCCGGACGTCGTCGTGCTCGACGTCCAGCTGGTCGGAGGCGCCGGGCTGGAGGTGATGCGCACGGTGCGCATCACCTCCCCCGAGGTCACGTTCGTCGTCTTCAGCAACAACTCCGGTCCCGCATACCGCAAACGCTATCTGGCCGAGGGTGCGCTGCAGTTCATGGACAAGAGCACGCAGTTCGACGAACTCGCGCAGGCCGTTGCGCTCGCCGGCAGCCATCCCGTTACCCATTGAGCACAGGAGAAAGACCCCATGTCCATCGCCATCCTCAACGCAGCCCGGGTCCGTGTCATGCCTCCTGCCGGCGCCTTGTCACCAGCGGACTGCGGGCCGCCCGTGCCTCTCAAATCGCTGTGCTCCAACTGTCACCTGCGCGAGTTGTGCCTGCCCTGCGGCATGGAGGGGACCGATATCGAACGCCTCGACAGCATGAAATTCAGCCGGCGCCGGGTCAAGACCGGAACCAGCCTGTACCGCGAAGGAGACCGCTTCGAGTTCATCTATGCCGTGCGCAGCGGCACCTTCAAGACCAGCCTGGAACTGGCCGACGGTCGCGAGCAGGTCAGCGGCTTTTACCTCGGTGGCGAGTTGATGGGCCTGGACGGCGTCGCGCACGGCAAGCATGCGAGCAACGCCACCGCGCTGGAGGACGCCGATGTCTGTGCGATTCCGTACACCCACCTGACCGAGCTCTCTTCCGCGTATCCCGGCATGCAGCATGTGATCAGCCGGCTGATGAGCCGCGAGATCGTGCGCGAGCACAGCCTGATGCTGCTGCTCGGAAGCATGAATGCGGAAGAGCGGCTGGCGGCTTTCCTGCTGAATCTTTCGCAGCGGCTCAAGGCCCGCGGTTATTCGCCGAGCGAATTTCACTTGCGCATGTCGCGCGCCGAGATCGGCAGCTATCTGGGCATGAAACTTGAGACCGTCAGCCGCACCTTCTCGGCTTTCCAGCAGCAAAGGTTGCTGGCGGTCGACAAGCGGCACATCCGGATCGCCGACATGCAGGGGCTCGCGCGGGCGCTCGACACGCGGATTCACTGACGGCAGGCTCTCCTGCTGTGTGCTTGATCCAGGTCAAGCGGCGCGCCCCACTGTCTGCGCACACTGTGGAAATTCCACCAGGCACCGCATGGACACCGTTTCTCCCGACCTCTTGCACCGCTTCGACATCACCGGCCCGCGCTACACGTCCTATCCAACCGCAGACCGGTTCGTCGAAGCTTTCACCGCCGCCGACCAGGGACAGGCGCTGGCCGACCGGCGGGCCCGATCCGCAGCCGGCGCCCAGCCCCTGTCGCTGTACGTGCACCTGCCGTTTTGCGAGTCGCTGTGCTACTTCTGCGCCTGCAACAAGATCATCACGAAGCACCATGACCGCACGGCCGGCTACTTGCGCTACCTGGCGCGTGAGGTCGACCTGCTTACCGCGCAGCTCGGTGCCGGCCAGCCGGTGACGCAATTGCACCTGGGGGGTGGAACGCCGACCTTCCTGTCGGATGCCGAACTGGGCGAACTGATGGCGCTGTTGCGACGTGGCTTCGGGCTGGTCGCGGGCGGCGAGTACTCGATCGAGATCGACCCGAGGACCGTGGACGCAGTGCGGCTCGCGGCCATCGCCGCACTCGGATTCAACCGCATCAGTTTCGGCGTGCAGGATTTCGATCCCGATGTGCAGAAGGCGGTGCACCGGCTGCAGCCGTTCGAGCAGGTGCGCTCGTTGATGGAAGACGCGCGGCACGTGGGCTTCGACTCCATCAACATCGACCTGATCTACGGCTTGCCGCGCCAGACGCCGGAATCCTTTTCCCGGACACTGGCGCAGGTGCGCCAGCTGCGCCCCGACCGGATCGCCCTGTATGCCTATGCGCACCTGCCGGAACGCTTCAAGCCGCAGCGGCGGATCGCATCGGCCGACATGCCGGGAGGCGCGGCCAAGGTGACGATGCTGGCGCAGTCGCTGTCCGAGTTCATCGCGGCCGGCTACACGTACATCGGCATGGACCATTTCGCGCTGCCACAGGACTCGCTGGCAACGGCGAAGCGCCAGGGCCGGCTGCATCGCAATTTCCAGGGTTACTCGACCCAGCCCGATTGCGACCTGATCGGCTTGGGCGTGTCTGCCATCGGCCGGGTCGGCGCCACATACAGCCAGAACGCGAAGACCCTGGAGGAGTATTGCGACCACATCGACCAGGGTCGCCTGCCGGTCGCGCGGGGGCTGGCCCTCACGCGCGACGACCTTGCGCGCCGCGCGGTCATCATGGCGCTCATGTGCCAGGGCCAGCTGGTTTTCGAGTCGATCGAGCTGGCCTGGCTGCTCGACTTCCACAGTTACTTCGCCCGTGAGCTGGAGCAGCTGCAGGAGCTGCAGGAGCAGGGCCTGGTGGTGCTGGATGCCTGCGGCATCCAGGTCACGCCGGAGGGTTGGTTCTTCGTGCGCGCGGTGGCGATGGTGTTCGACCGCCACTTGCAAGCCGATCGCAACCGGGCGAAGTTTTCCCGCATCCTTTGAATCGACGTCTTCGCCGCCGGAACGCTGTGGACGCTGATGCCATGCGGGCTGCTGTATTCCGCGCTGCTGGTGGCTTCATTGACGGGGAGCGCGATCGAGGGCGCGGCGGCAATGGCGCTGTTCGCCCTGGGCGGCGCCTTGTCGCTGACCCTCGCCCCCTGGCTTTTCGCAAAGCTCCAGCGCACGGGCAACGACCGGCGCCGGGACACGGGGACCCGGCTGGCCGGGTTGCTGCTGGCGGCAGCCGCGGCCTGGGCGCTGTGGATCGACCTGGCGCACCGCATCGCACTCTGGTGCGGGCTCGCCTGATGCGGCGGCCCCCTGGGCGGTCCAGCCAGGCAACGAGGGTCGCTGGCTATAATCAAAGGTTGATTTCAAGCCCCGAATCTTTGAGGAAGCAATGAGCGACACGACCCAGGAAGAGGCCCACACAGGCCCGATCAGAACCCCCGGACAGCTGCTGCTGGCAGTGTTTTTCTCATTCATCATCCCGATCGTCGGCGTCATCGGCCTGGTCAATTACGTGGTGTCGGAAAACAAGCCGGCGGGTGCGACGCAGGCGAAAAATTTCGCGCTCGGCGGCATCACGGCCGAGGACCGCGACAAGGGAATCATGGCGCGGATCCAGAAGGTCGGGACGGTGGAGATCCGTGACGCCAACCGGCCGCTGAAGTCCGGCGAAGACGTGTTCAAGGCCCAGTGCACGGCCTGCCACACGACTGGAGCAGCGGGCGCGCCCAAGTTTGGTGATGCAGCTGCGTGGGGCCCGCGCATCCGCACCGGCTTCGAATCGTTGGTCAATTCCGCGCTGCGCGGCAAGGGCGCCATGCCGGCGCAGGGTGGCGGTGACTTCGACAACGTCGAGATCGCGCGCGCCGTGGCCTACATGTCCAATGCGGCGGGAGCCAAGTTCGCGGAGCCGCAAGCCCCCGCGGCTGCGCCAGCGACGGCGCAGGCGCCTGCCACCATGGTTCCGGTGACGGCAACAGCTGCAGCACCAATGCCGGGCGCAGTCGCTGTGCCGGCGCCCGCAGCAGTCGCCGCGGTGGGGCCCGCAACGGTGCCAGTGGCTGCAGCGGCAGGAGGCGGAGAAGCCCTGTACAAGCAGGCCTGCTTCGCCTGCCATGCCACTGGCGCTGCGAACGCGCCGAAATTCGGCGACAAGGCGGCCTGGGCACCGCGGATCCAGCAAGGCATTCCCAAGCTGGTGCAGTCGGTCATTGCAGGCAAGGGCGCGATGCCCCCCAAGGGCGGCACCGCCGCCTCCGAAGCGGAAATCCGCGCGGCCGTGGAATACATGGTGAGCGCCGCCAGGTAACCTCCTGCCGGCTACGGCGAACGACAAGAGGCCGGCCCGTCCGGCCTTTTGTCATGGTGCTTCAGGTGTGGCCACAGTGGCCGCCTGCAGCGCCTGTGGGCTGGCGACGAAGCCAAAGCGGGTGGGCAGCTCGCGTGACAGCAGCTCCTGCGGTATCCAGCGTCCTTCCTCGACCGCGTTGGACGCCTGTTCCATGTCGAGCGTGTGCACCAGCCCGCAACCGATGTCAGTCTCCAGGTACAGCCTGCCGAGCTCATCCAGGACGCAAGATCGCAGGAAGGCGGTCCGGCCGGTGTGCGAGGTAATGCCGCCGCCGTCGTCCAGACGCCAGACCCAGGGAGTGACCTCGAGTTCGACGTAGACGCGTTGTGGACCGTTCTGGAAAAACCAGCAACCGCGCGCATCCGGTTCGTAGTTGCGCTGGATGAAGTCGATGAGCTTCCCGTGCCTCAGCAGGGAACCCTTGCTGCCAGTGAAGGGCCCGGCCGCCTGGACCCGGTCGTCGCGCATGAACCAGTTGCCGCGGGCGTCCAGGCCCAGCCAGCCATAGCAATGGGGAACGTGGGGCCACTTGGCCAGGGCCTGCCGGACGATGTCATCCATGGTCGGCAAATTATCGCGTTTGGCGCGCCCCAAAAACAAAAGACGCCGGCAAGCGGCGTCTTCCAAAGAGCATCTCCAGGATGCGGGACCTGTTTCGGCCTGGTTGTTCGTTTTCTGGGATGTCTCCTCGGACCCTCGCTTTTGCAAAACCCCCTGCGGGCGTTGCGAGTGGAGCCGACTGTATCGGGCGCACCCCTACTGGGCATTGGGACTTTCCCCATGCGCGTATCCGGTGCATGGGGCGGCAGCGTCGGCTCAGGGGCCTTGGCGGGCCGCCTGCACAATCCAGTCGGCGGCCTTCTCGGCCAGCATCAGCGTCGGCGAATTGGTGTTGCCGCTGGTGATGGTCGGCATCACTCCGGCGTCGACCACCCGCAGGCCCGCCACGCCGCGTACCCGCAACCGCGAATCGACGACCGCCATCGGATCGTTATCGGCGCCCATGCGCGTGGTTCCGACCGGATGGAAGATGGTGGTGGCGATGTCGCCCGCCAGCCGAGCCAGGTCGTCATCGCTTTCGAACTGGGTGCCGGGCCGCCATTCATGCGGCTGGTATTTGGCGAGCGCGGGCTGGCTCACGATGCGGCGCGTCACCCGCAGCGAATCGGCCGCGACTTTCCGGTCTTCCGGCGTGCTCAGGTAGTTCGGCGCGATCGCGGGCGCATCCTCGAAGCGGTTGCTGCGGATGCGCACCGTGCCGCGGCTGGTCGGGTTCAGGTTGCAGACGCTGGCGGTGAATGCATTGAAATCATGCAGCGGTTCCCCGAAAGCGTCCAGGCTCAGCGGCTGGACGTGGTACTCGATGTTCGGGTATCGCATCTGCGGCGAACTGCGGGTGAAGGCGCCGAGCTGCGAGGGTGCCATGCTCATGGGTCCGGTGCGTTTCAGCGCGTACTCCATGCCGATCTTCATCTTGCCCCACCAGCTGTTGGCAAGCGTGTTCAGCGTCGTCACGCCGTTCACCTTGAACACCGCGCGGATCTGCAGGTGGTCCTGCAGGTTGGCGCCGACCCCGGGCAGGTCCTGCAGCACGGGAACACCCAGTTCCCGCAGCAGCGGCGCCGGGCCGATGCCGGACAGCTGCAGGATCTGCGGCGAGCCGATGCTGCCGGCACACAACAGCATTTCCCGCTGCGCGTACACGTTGACACGCTCCTTACCGGTCCAGATCTCGGCGCCGCTGCAGCGCATACTGCCGTCGGGGCGCGCTTCCAGCAGCAGGCGTGCCAGATGCGCGTTGGTCCACATCTCGAAGTTAGGCCGGCCATAGCAGATCGGGCGCAGGAACGCCTTTGCGGTGTTCCAGCGCCACCCATTTTTCTGGTTGACCTGGAAATAGCCGACGCCTTCGTTGTCGCCGCGGTTGAAATCCTCGCTGTGCGGGATACCGGCTTGCTGCGCGGCCTGTGCGAACGCATCCAGCACGTCCCAGCGCAGCCGTTGGCGTTCGACGCGCCATTCGCCACCCTCGCCGTGGAGCGCATCCGCCCCCTTGTAGTAATCCTCGTGCTTCTTGAAATACGGCAGGCACTGGTCCCAGGTCCAGCTGGCGTCGCCCGACATCCTGGCCCACTGGTCGTAGTCGCGGGCCTGGCCGCGCATGTAGATCATGCCGTTGATGCTGGAGCAGCCGCCCAGCGTCTTGCCGCGCGGATAGCGCAGCTGCCGCCCGTTCAGGCCGGCGTCGGCTTCGGTGTTGTATAGCCAGTCGGTGCGCGCGTTGCCGATGCAGTACAGGTAGCCGACCGGGATGTGGATCCAGTGGTAGTCGTCCCGGCCTCCGGCTTCGATCAGCAGCACCCGGCGCTTCGGGTCCGCGCTCAGGCGGTTCGCCAGCAGGCAGCCCGCAGTGCCGCCGCCGACGATGACGTAGTCAAACGTGGTGTCGCTCATGAAACCACCGGGACCGTTGCCCGCGGCGCAGCCCTGCGGCTGATCAGCCGGAACATATTGACGCCGACCCAGCCAGGGTCAAGAAAATCCATGGGCCGCTCAGCGCTTCACTGCGCTGTCGGCATCACGAACTCGGCGCCCTTGCCGATGCTTTCGGGCCAGCGCTGCATGATCGATTTCTGCTTGGTGTAGAACCGCACGCCTTCCTCGCCGTATGCATGCATGTCGCCAAACAGGCTCTTCTTCCAGCCGCCGAACCCGTGCCACGCCATCGGCACCGGAATCGGGATGTTGATACCGACCATGCCGACCTGGACCCGCCGCGAGAACTCCCGCGCCACGTGGCCGTCCCGCGTGAAGCAGGAAACGCCGTTGCCGTACTCATGCGAGTTGACCAGTTCCACCGCCGCCGCGAGGTCGGGAACCCGGATGCAGCCAAGCACCGGCCCGAAGATTTCTTCCTTGTAGATCTTCATGTCGCGCGTGACGTTGTCGAACAGCGAGCCGCCGATCCAGAAGCCGTTGCCGCAACCGGCGCCGGCCTGGGCTGCCTGGAACTTGCGCCCGTCCACCACCAGCTTCGCGCCTTCCTGTTCGCCGATGTCGATGTAGCCATGGATGCGGCCGTGCGCCGCGCTCGAGACGATCGGTCCCATCTCGGCGTCGAGCTCGGTGCCGTTCTTGATCTTGAGCTGCTGGGTGCGCTGCGCGAGCATCGGCATGATCCGGTCGGCCGCGTCGCCGACCAGCACCGCGAGCGAGATCGCCATGCAGCGTTCACCGGCCGAGCCGTAGGCCGATCCGATCAGGGCATCCACCGCTTGCTCCAGGTCGGCGTCGGGCATCACCACCATGTGATTCTTCGCGCCGCCCAGGGCCTGCACCCGCTTGCCATGTCGCGCGCCGGTCTCGTAGATTTTCTGCGCGATGGTGGTGGAACCGACGAACGACACGGCCTTCACGTCCGGATGCGCCAGCAGCGCATCGACCGCGTCCTTGTCGCCCTGTACGACGTTGAACACGCCGTCGGGCAAGCCGGCCTGTTTCAGCAGCTCGGCCATCATCATCGAGGCGGTCGGATCGAGCGGACTGGGCTTGAGGATGAAGCAGTTGCCGGCGGCGATCGCCACCGGGTACATCCACATCGGCACCATCACCGGAAAGTTGAAAGGCGTGATGCCCGCCACCACGCCGAGCGGCTGGCGCAGCGTCCAGTTGTCGATGCCGGTGGAGACCTGGTCGGTGTAGTCGCCCTTGAGCAGTTGCGGAATCCCGCAGGAGAATTCGACGATGTCGATGCCGCGCGTCACTTCGCCAACGGCATCGGTGAACACCTTGCCGTGTTCGGCGGTGATCGCGCGCGCAAGATCGTCGCGCTTCCTGTTCAGCAATTCGAGGAACTTGAACATCACCCGGGCGCGCCGGATCGGCGGGGTGTCGGCCCAGGCGGGGAAGGCTGCCTGCGCGGATGCCACTGCGGCATCGACTTCGGCGCTGTTTGCCAGTGCGACCTGGCCGCTCACGCTGCCGGTCGCCGGATTGAAGACGTCGGCGCGGCGGCCGCTCTTGCCGGGCACGATGCGGCCCCCGATCCAGTGTTCGATGGAGGCGGTGGCGGCCGATTTGTGAGACTTGTCAGGTGCGTTCATGGCGTGCTTTCAAAATGGCTCGGCCCCGGGGTCAGGCCGGGCGGCGGGTGTCAAGAATAGCGCTTCTTCGGTAGGCAGCGTCGATGGGCTTGACCCTGGCTTCGAGTCCGCCATGGGTGATGGTGTAAACCGGACATTCGCGCAGCTCGTCCGGCCCGCTCTCCTACACCCGTGACGCTGGCCCAGCAGGTACGATGAGAAGTTCAGACCGCGGCCCTCATGGACCAACCCACCCCCCGAATCGAGCAGCAGTCCACTCCGCAAGGCAGCAGCACGATGGTGCTCGGCCAATGGACCGCCGCGCAATTCGCGCAGCCCCGGCTGCTCAAGACCCTGGAGGCCGCGCTCGGGGCCGGGGCTGCTGCTGCGGGACGCTGGGATCTGACGCGGGCCGACCAGCTCGATCACGTCGGAGGCCAGTTGCTGTGGGACCACTGGGGCCAGCGCTGGCCGGAGCCGATCGAGCTGTTGCCGGCGCAGCGGGCTGTGCTGGACCGGGTGGCGCAGTTCACCGCGGCGCCTCCCGCGCGCAAGCAAGCCAGTTGGCGGGGCCGCTACCTGGCCGTCGGGGGGGCCGTGCTGCACGGCCTGGAACATTTGCGCTCCTTCGTCCAGTTGATCGGCCAGCTGACGCTCAATGTCGGCAAACTGGCCAAGGCGCCGCAGGACGGACCTTGGCGCGACCTGTCGGGACACCTGTACCGGATTGGCGCGACTGCGCTGCCGATCACGGCGCTGGTCGGCTTCCTGATCGGCGTGGTGCTGGCCTACCTCACATCGCGCCAGTTGCGCCAGTTCGGCGCCGACTCGTACATCGTCAATATCCTGGGTGTCGCCCTGATCCGGGAGCTCGGGCCGATGCTGGCCGCCATCCTGATCGCCGGCCGGTCCGGCTCGGCCATCACCGCGCAGATCGGCGTCATGCGGGTGACCGAGGAACTCGACGCCATGCGGGTGATGGGCATTTCCCAGGGCTACCGGCTGGTGATGCCGCGGGCCCTGGCATTGGCCCTTGTGATGCCCCTCATCAGTGTCTGGACGACGGTCTGCGCGTTGGCGGGCGGGATGCTGGCGGCGGATGTGGCGCTGGGCATCACGCCCACCTATTTCCTGAATGCGCTGCCGGCCGCGGTCAGCCCGGGCAACCTCGGACTGGCCAGCAGCAAGTCGGTGGTGTTCGGAGTGCTGATCGCGCTGATCGGCTGCCACTTCGGCCTGCGCGTCCAGCCCAACACCCAGAGCCTGGGCGAAGGCACGACGGCCTCGGTTGTGACGTCGATCACCGTCGTCATCCTGGTCGATGCGCTGTTCGCAATATTGTTCCGGAACGTAGGCATATGACTGAGGCCGTCGTTGAAATCCGCAAGCTGTCAACCGTGTTCCAGAACGGCGACAAAAAGGCCGTCATTCACAAAGACCTGGACCTGACGGTCGAGCGCGGCGAAATCATCTCGCTGGTCGGCGGCTCGGGCACCGGCAAGACCGTGCTGCTGCGCCAGATTCTGGGGCTGGAGCATCCCGCCAAAGGCGAGATCATGGTCTTGGGCAAGCCGGCGGCCGAGCTGGGCAAGCGCGGTGCGGCCAGCCGTGTCGGCATGCTGTTTCAGCAGGGTGCGCTGTTCTCGGCCTTCACGGTGCTTGAAAACATCGCCTTCCCGCTGCGTGAACTCAAAACCCTGCCGCCCGAGCTGATCCGCGAGGCAGCCATGGTCAAGCTGCAAATGGTCGGCCTGGGGCCAGATGCTGCCGACAAGATGCCGAGCGATTTGTCGGGCGGCATGATCAAGCGCGTGGCACTGGCGCGCGCCCTCATCATGGACCCACCGCTGCTGCTGCTGGACGAGCCCACGGCCGGCCTGGACCCCGAGAGTTCCGACAGCTTTTGCGCCTTGCTGCGTGCCCTGCACCGTGACATGGGCCTGACGGTGGTGATGGTCACGCACGACCTCGACACGCTGTTCGAGCTCAGCACCCGGATTGCCGTGCTGGCCGACCAGAAAGTCATCATCAATGCCGCGCCCAAGGAGGTGGTGGCTTTCCCGCATCCGTTTATTCACGAATTTTTTCTCGGTGAAAGGGGTCAACGCGCAATGGAGTTACTGCGCGAATACCCCTTCACGATCTAAACATGCCCATAAATCCACTTGTCGGGCGAATTGCTGCGTTGCGCGGTGCTCGCAATCC
>JAYUHN010000059.1:0-2550 GCA_043766965.1 Ramlibacter sp.
CGGTCTCGCTGCCGGCGGGAGCGTTCTTGGCGGCGTTGTCCACGACGGCCAGGAACTTCTTCTGCGTTTCGGCGGCTTGCGCTTCGAATGCGCGGCCGAATTCGGCGCCCGTGCCGGATGCGATGTCGTACAGGTGGCGGCTGTAAGCAGCGGTCTTCTCAGCCAGGGGCTGGAACAGGGCAGCTTGCAGGGCCAGCAGCTCTTGCGCGTCCTTGACGGTCAGGAAAGCCTGGCTGGTGCCGGCGGCTTCGGTCAGGGCGGCCTTGGCTGCCGTGACGTTCAGCTCGACCAGCTTTTCGACGCCTTCGAATGCCTTGGTGGTCAGGCCGAAGAGGGTCTGGACGGAAGCCTTTTGCGCGGCCATGAGTTGTTCAGGGGTCAACATGATCAATATCTCCAATAAAAGTGAGGTGGATTTGTCTGCCCTGAACCGGCCCCTTGGCCTGATTTATGTTGCAGTGCAGCATGGGTTGAATTATAAGCAAGTGAGCGCCGCGCGCAAGCCCTTTTTGCTGCAATGCACCATTCTAGAAGGGCCTGCCTAAATCACGTTGTCGGGGTCACCGACACAATCGGCGGGTGCAGGTTTTCTACGCCACCCAGTTCGTGTTGCCGCTGCCGGCAGGGCACCGTTTCCCGATGGCCAAGTACCAGCTGCTGCGCGACCGGCTGGTGACGGAGCGGCCCGAGATCCGGCTGCGGCAGGCGCAGCCGGCGAGCGATGGCGAGCTGGCGCTGGTGCATACCCCCGGGTACATCCAGGCCATCGGCGACGGCTCCATTTCAGCTTCCGCCATGCGCGAGATCGGCTTTCCCTGGAGCGACGCGATGGCCGACCGGGCCCGGCGCTCGGTCGGCGCAACCATCGCCGCCTGCCGGGCCGCTTTCGCCGAAGGCGTGGCGGCGAACATCGCCGGGGGCACCCACCATTCCTACCCGGACAAGGGCAGTGGATTCTGCGTCTTCAACGACGCAGCCGTAGCTGCCAGGCTGATGCAGGCGGAGTGGGGACGTGCCCGCGCGACCTCGCTGAAAGTCGCGCTGGTGGACCTCGACGTGCATCAGGGCAACGGCACGGCGCGCATCTTTCGAAGCGACCCGAGCGTGTTCACCTTGTCGATGCACGGGCAGAACAATTTTCCGTTCCGCAAGGAGGTGGGCGACCTCGACGTCAGCCTGCCGGACGGCTGCCGCGACGAGCAGTACCTGCAGGCGCTGGAAGCCGCGCTGGGCGAACTCGAAAGCCGCTTCGAACCGGGCCTGGTGATCTACCTGGCCGGGGCCGACCCGCATGAGGGCGATCGGCTCGGGCGCCTGAAACTGAGCTGGGACGGACTCGAGGCGCGCGACCGCCGGGTGTTCGACTGGGCCTTCCAGCGCCGGGTGCCGCTGGCATTCGCGATGGCGGGCGGCTACGGTGTGCGGGTGGAAGACACGGTGCAGGCCCAGCTCAACACCTTCCGGGTCGCGGCGCAGTACTGGGGCCGCTGGCAGAATCAAGCGCGATGACCGACTCAGCCGCAGCCAGACTCCAGCCCGAGGCGCGCAGCGCCTATCGGGCCTTCCGCACCATCGGCACCCGCTGGATCGACAACGACGCCTATGGACATGTGAACAACGTCGTTTATTACAGCTGGTTCGATACCGTGGTCAATGCCCACCTGATCGAGCACGGAGCGCTCGACGTCCGCAATGGCTCGACCATCGGCCTGGTGATCGAAACCCGGTGCAACTACTTCGCGCCGGTCCGGTTTCCGCAGACCGTCGAGGCCGGCCTGCGGGTGGCGCACATCGGCCGCTCCAGCGTGCGTTACGAGGTCGGCGTGTTCGTGCAGGGCGAACCGATGACGGCGGCCAAGGGCCACTTCATCCACGTCTATGTCGACCGCACGAGCCACCGGCCGGCCGAACTTTCCCCGCAACTGAAAACCGTCCTGGAAGGACTGCAGTGAACTCAACCCAAGTCAGCACCGTCGTTGCCGATCCGGCCAGCGTCGACTCCGCCATCGGCAGCCGGTTTTCAGCGCGCGCTTTTCTGCCGACCCCCGTGCCGCGGGCCACGGTCGAGGAGATCCTGGAGGTGGCACGGCGAGCGCCGTCCGGCACCAACACACAGCCGTGGAAGGTGTACGTACTGCAAGGCGCCACCTTGCGCCAGGTGGCCGACGAGGTCTGCGCCGCCCACGACGCGATCTACGCCGATCCCGCCCTGGCCGCCGAGTACCTGGAGGAATACGACTATTACCCGCGCAAGTGGGTCACGCCGTACATCGAGCGCCGGCGCGAGAACGGCTGGAGTCTCTACGGTCTGCTCGGGATCACCAAGGGCGACAAGGACAAGATGCACGCGCAGCACCGTCGCAACTTCCGTTTCTTCGACGCGCCGCTGGGCTTCATGTTCACCATCGACCGGGTGCTGGAGCGCGGATCCCTGGTGGACTACGGCATGTTTCTGCAAAGCATCATGGTGGCGGCGCGGGCACGCGGGCTGCACACCTGCCCGCAGGCCGCCTGGAACGGTTTCTCGAAAATCATCCTGCCGCGCATCGG
>JAYUHN010000060.1:0-6819 GCA_043766965.1 Ramlibacter sp.
TCTGGTTATTCGACCTTGGCCTTGGAGCGCAGTTCTTCCTGGAACTTGCTCATCTTCACCTGGGACAGCTGCTGCACGATCTGCGGCTTGACGTCGTCGAACTTGGGCAACTGGGCCTCCCTCATGTCGTCCAGCCGGATCACGTGGTAGCCGAACTGGGTTTTCACCGGTACCTCGGTCACCTGGCCCTTCTTCAGCTTGACCAGCGCGGCGGAGAACTCAGGCACGTAGCTGCCGGCGTTGGCCCAGTCCAGGTCGCCGCCATTCGCGCCCGAGCCCGGATCCTTGGATTGCTTCTTGGCGATCTCATCGAACTTGCCGCCTTTCTTCAGGCTTGCGATGATGCCCTTGGCGTCGTCTTCCTTCTCGACCAGGATGTGGCGCGCGCGGTATTCCTTGCCGTTGTTGGTGGCGGCGAACTTGTCGTATTCGGCCTTGATCTCCGCGTCGCTCACCGGGTTGGCCTTCTGGTATTCGGTGAACAGCTCGCGGATCAACAGGGTCTGGCGCGCCAGTTCCATCTGGGCCTTGAAGTCGTCGGTGGCGTCCAGGCCGCGCTTCTGCGCTTCCTGCATGAAGATTTCGCGCGAAATCACTTCATCCTTGATCTGGCCGGTCATCTCCGGCGTCACTGGCCGGCCCGCCTTCGCAAGCTGGCTGGCGAGCATGTCGGCGCGGGCCTTCGGCACCGGCTTGCCGTTGACAATGGCCAGGTTCTGCGCCGAGGCCGGCAAGGCGATGCACAGGGCCGTGATGGCGAGCGCCGAAAGAAGGTGTTTTTTCATGGAAAGTCTTTGAAATCGAGAAAGCAAAAAAAGGATCAGAAAGTTTCGATCGCCAGGGCGTGCAGCCCCTTGTCGATAAATTCTTGCAGCGCATCATACACAAGCCGATGGCGCGCCACGCGGGTCTTTCCGTCGAACAGGGCGGTGGCGATCCGCACCCGGAAATGGGTGCCGGAGCCGCTGCCATCGGCACCCGCGTGACCGGCATGCGCCGCGCTTTCGTCCAGCACTTGGAGCGAGCCCGGCCGCAGGAGTTCCGTCAGCCGCCGCTCGATGGCCGCAGCCGTGATGCCAGTGCTCATGGGGCCGTCACCGTCACGACTTCGGCGCTTCGTCGGCTTTCATGTAGCGGCCCAGGTAAAGCGCCTGCGCCACCACGAAGGCCGCCATCAGCCCGAGACCGCCGAAGAGCTTGAAGTTGACCCAGGTGTCGAGGTCGAAGTTGAAAGCCACCCAAAGGTTGAGCACGCCCATCACCGCGAAAAACAGGATCCAACTCCAGTTGGTCACCCGCCACGCAGACTCGGGCAGTTGCATCTGGGACCCCATCAACGACTTCAGCAGGTTCTTGCGGAAAATCAGTTGACCCGCGGCCAGCGTGCCGGCCATCAGCCAGTACAGCACCGTGGGCTTCCACTTGATGAAGGTGTCGTCGTGGGCCACGATGGTGGCGCCGCCGAACAGCACGATGACGCCCAGGCTGACCCACTGCATCGGCTCGACCTTCCCGGTCTGGTAGCGGAACCAGCCGATCTGCCCGATGGTGGCCACGATCGCGACCGCCGTCGCCACGTAGATGCCCCAGACCTTGAAAGCCGCGAAAAACAGGATGATCGGAAAAAAGTCGAGGAGCAGTTTCATGGCGCGGACGGCTTTTCGTTGCTGGGCGTGAAGTCCAGCGAGGCTGAATTCATGCAGTAACGCAGGCCCGTGTCGGCCGGCCCATCCGGAAAGACGTGGCCCAGGTGGGCGCCGCATTGCGCGCAGACCGTTTCGGTGCGGGCCATGCCGTGGCTGCTGTCCACGATGTCCTTGATCGCACCCGGCACCGCTTCCGAAAAACTGGGCCAGCCGCAGCCCGCATCGAATTTCGTCGTGGCGTCGAACAGCTTGTTGCCGCAGCAGACGCAGTGATAGCTGCCATCGGCCCAGACTGCGTCGTACTTGCCGGTGAAGGGGCGCTCGGTGGCGGCATGGCGGGTCACTTCATAGGCGCCGCGCTCGGCCCCCTTGGTAGCGAGCAGCGCCTTCCATTCGGCTTCGGTTTTCTGGACAGGGTAAGTCATGAGGAACAGCTGATTTCGATGTGGGATGCCCAGTCGGGCGGGAACCCGGCCCACTCCTCGTGGTCCGGATGTTCATCAAATGGGTCCTGAAGCAGCCCGAGCAAGCTTGTGACCATCGAAAAATCGCCAAGTTTCGCCTGCCGGATCGCAAGTTCGCCCAGATGGTTGCGCAGGACGTATTTTGGATTGGTTTTCAGCATGGCCAGGCCGGTCGTGCGGGCATCGTGTGAGCCCAGCCGCTGCACGTAGCGCTGCAGCCAGGCGTCGACAGCGCTCCGATCGAGGAACAGGTCGCGCACCGTGTCCACTGGCCGGCCGGCCACATGCTGCGACAGCCGCCGCCAGAAGATCGTGTAGTCCACCCGGTCCTGGGCCAGCAGTTTCAGCACGTCCTCGATCAGTTCGCGATCGTCTTCGCGGCCGCTGCCAAGGCCGAGCTTGGCGCACATGCTCGCCTCCATCTGCTGGGGGAAAACTGTTTTGTACGACTCGAGCGCGGCCAGGGCCAGATCCTGGTCGCCGATCAGCGGCAGCAGCGCCTGGCCGAGGCAAAACAGGTTCCAGTAAGCGACGTTCGGCTGCTTGTTGTAGGCGTAGCGGCCCTGTTCGTCGCTGTGATTGCAGACGTGCCCCGGGTCGAACGCATCGAGGAACTGGAACGGCCCGTAATCGATGGTCAGGCCCAGGATGCTCATGTTGTCGGTGTTCATGACGCCGTGGCAGAAGCCCACCGATTGCCACTGCGCAACCATCACAGCCGTCCGTTCGCTCACCTGTTCCAGGAAAGCGGCGTAGGGATTGCCGGCGAACTTCTCCGAGCGGCGGCAGTCGGCGTAGAAACGGTCGATGACATAGTCAGCCAGCGCACGCAGTTCGACGTGCTGCTCGCGCGCCGAGAAATGCTCGAAATGGCCGAAGCGCACGAAGCTGGGCGCGACCCGGCTCACCACCGCTGCGGTCTCGACTTCCTCGCGTCGCACGGGCGCCGGTGAGCCGGCGACCGCCAGCGCACGTGTGGTCGGAATGCCCAGGCCCTGCATCGCCTCCGAGCCGAGGTACTCGCGGATGCTCGAGCGCAATACGGCCCGGCCGTCGCCCATCCGTGAATAGGGAGTGCGGCCGGCGCCTTTGAGCTGGATCTCCTGGGGGCCGGCTGACGTTTCCAGTTCTCCCAGCAGGATGGCACGGCCGTCCCCGAGCTGTCCGGCCCACACGCCGAACTGGTGGCCGCTATAGACGCTTGCCAGCGGGCGGCCGCCGGCCAGCAGGCGATTGCCGGTCAGCGCCTCCAGCGCCGGCGCGGAAGCAAGCCAATCGGCGTCCAGCCCAAGTTCTGCCGCCAGACGACCGTTGAGGGCGACCAGAGACGGGGAGGGCAGCGGCGTCGGCTGCAAATCGGTGAAAAAGGCGGGGCCCAGCGCGGCAAAGCTGTTGCGCCAGGCCAGCCGCGGTTCGACCGCAGCCGTGGGCGCCTCGAGGGTTTCGTTCATCCGTCTGATTGTCGACGCTCCGCTGCGAGGCTGGGGGTAAAGGGTTTTGGAATGCACCATGGGGTTGGCGCAACACAGGATTTTGCTGCTTGCGCTGATGAGCAGAAAGCTGATAATTGATCGAGGGCGGCGGTTCCGGCTGGGAGGCAGGACCATGGTGCCGCGCTTCAGGGAGCATCAAAACATGAGCAATCGTCTGGCTTTGCCGTTCTCGCGCATTGACCTTGCGCGCCTGCCCGGCAACTTCGAGGCGCTGCTTGCGCCGGCATTTCTCCCCCCCCCAAGGCGCGCCTTCGGCAGCTATCCGAGCTCTCTGCTCGCATTTGCCGCGGACGAAGTCGAGCGCGAAGAGCTCCGCATCGACGAACTGAGCTTCCGGCACTTGCGCACCGGCGCCGAGATCGATCGCATCAAGCATCTTCGAGAAGAGATCCAGCTCCCGGCGTCTGCCCTGGCAGACCCCGGGTTTCGAACTCTCGAAAAAAAAGAGACGAGATGGGCTTTGTCGGCGCCTTCGCATATCGGGGACAATTTGTCGGAACCATCCGCTTTATGCCAATGGAACCGGGCCTTGCACCGTGCGAAAACATTTTGCGGGGGCACCGGTCGCCATGCCGCTATCCGAACAGCTGGGAGGTAGGCCGTCTGGTGCTCGCGCCCCAGTACCGCGGCGGCCCGGAGGCGCTGAAGCGCTGCCTGTTCCTAAGCCTCCTGTCGCTGATCCGCACGCGTGAGGCCGACCACCTGTTTGCTTCGTGCACGCCGATCCTCGGGCGACTGTACCGGCGGTTCGGCTTCTCCGTGGTTGCCAAGGATGCCTGCCACGATACAGCCGGAAGTTTTTCCCTGATCCATGGTCCTGTGCCCATGGTTCTGCAGGCGCTGGCAACATCGGCGGGCGAGAAAGCGCTTGCCGAGACCGAGATCGGCGAAGCCGAGGCCGTATGAGTAAAAACAAGCTGATTCAGTGGTGGCAGCGGCTGTTCGAGCACTACCGGGCGTACCACTCGTATGGCCCGCCCCGCCTGAAGTACATGGGGTACCTGGGTTCGATTTCCTACTCCCTGTTCTATTTCCTGCGGTTCACGCGCCCGAACGCGCGGCCCTTCGAAGACATGACGCTGCGCGCGGTGGCCGTGTTGCTCCTGTTGGCGCTGGCGCTGCAAAACCAGTGGCCGGAAAAGCTCAAGCGCTACTACACCGCGTTTTCGTATCCGGCCCTGGTGTTCTGCCTGCCTTGCTTCATCGTCCTCACCGGGTTGCAGAAAGGCGGTGGCCTGCCCTCCATTTCGAATGCGTTCATCATCCTGTCCTTCTTGGTGCTCGTCACCGACTGGCGCAATACGATCGCGATGCTTGCCGTCGGCACCGGAGCGGCGGTGGCCGCTTATTGGTCGACGACCCCGAACCCGAAAATTCCGATGGACCTGGTCGCGCAATTGCCGGCGTACGTGCTGATCGTGATCGGTGGCAGCCTGTTCAAGTTTTCGACCGAGCAGATCGACGCCGAGCGCAAGTTGCGGGGGCAGGCGCTCGCGGGCTCGATCGCGCACGAGATGCGCAATCCCCTCAGCCAGATCAAGCACAACCTGGAGCAGATGCAGCAGGCGCTGCCCAAGCCGACCACGACGTCGCAGGTCCAGGCGCTGGCGGTGCAGGAGGTCGATGCGCTGTACCGCCACGTCTCCGAGAGCGAGCTGGCCGTCAAGCGCGGGCTCCAGGTGATCGCCATGACGCTGGACGAAGTGAGCGAGCGGCCGATGGACACCGCCACTTTCTCGCATCTCTCGGCTGCCGAAGCGGTGGAAAAGGCGGTGCGCGAGTACGGCTACGAAACTCCCGCCGAGCGGGAGAAAGTCAGCGTCGCGGTGGTGGAAGATTTCACCTTCCTGGGCGACGAGACGGCCTACCTGTTCGTGTTGTTCAACCTGATCAAGAACGCCTTGTACTACATGAAGCTGGACCCGACGGCCCGGATGACCATCACGATCGACCGGCAGCAGGTGAAGGTGCGCGACAGCGGTCCCGGTGTGCCAGCCGAAGCACTGGTCCGCCTGTTCGAGCCGTTCCGCTCCGTCGGCAAGTCGGGTGGCACCGGTCTCGGGCTCGCCTACTGCCAGCGGGTGATGCGGGCGTTCGGTGGGCAGATCAGCTGCGAATCGACGGTCGGGCAGTTCACGGAATTCACCATGCGCTTTCCGGGGGTGAGCGAGCCGGAGCGGGAAGCGCACCGCAGGATCGTGCTGGGCCGGGCCCAGGCCGTGTTCCAGGGCAAGCGCATCCTGGTGGTCGACGACGACGCGGCCCAGCGCCTGACCACCCGCCATAAGCTGCAGCCGCTGGGGGTGCCGGTCGACGAGGCCGCGGACGGCCAGCGCGCCCTCGACATGCTGGCGCGCCAGCGCTATGACCTGGTGTTGCTCGACCTGAACATGCCGGTGCTCGATGGCTACGCGGTGGCCGAGCGCATCCGCCAAGGGCATGTGCCGGGCAACCGCGATGTGTGCATCGTGGCCTACACCAGCGAGCCGGGTAACCTGGCGAGCGTCAAGACCCGCAAGGCGGGCATGGACGGTTGCGTCAGCAAGCCGTGTCCGCAGATGCCGCTGGTCCAGGCGCTGCATCACGCGCTGGAACATACCGCGCGCAAGACGCCGCCCGATCCGGTGCTGCTGGCCGGCCGCCGCATCCTGATCGCCGACGACAATCCCTACAACCGCAAGGCAATGGCGGCCTGGTTGCGGCACGCCGGCGCCAGCGTGCTGGAAGCAGCGCACGGGCAGGAGGTGCTCGACCAGCTGGACGGCCCGGGGATCTGGGACGCGGTCCTGATGGACATCAACATGCCCGGCATGGACGGCCTCCAGACCGCCAGCGCGATCCGCGCCAGCCGCAAGGCCTGGCGCAACTTGCCGATCGTCGCACTGACGGCGCACTCGGACAATGCAACGGTGCAGGCCGCCCAAGCCGCGGGCATGAACGATTTCCTGACCAAGCCGGTGGAAGCGGCCGTGCTGTACGAAAAGCTGTATCAGTTGCTGGGCGGCACCGTGCCGGTCATGGGCCCGGCGCCACCGGTTCGCCTGGCGGAACCAGGCCAGCCTGCGGGCGACGGGTTGCTGCTCAACCTCGACCGGCTGGAGAGCTACCGGCGCATCGGCATGCTCGACGAACTGCTCACCGACTACCTGCCCGAGATGGCGCGGCTGCTCGATCGGCTGGATTTGAGCGTGGCGGCGGCAGACCTGCAGGCAAGCC
>JAYUHN010000061.1:0-17899 GCA_043766965.1 Ramlibacter sp.
TTGTCGTCCGCCGGGTCGGGTCGGGCCTTCGGTCTGAGAATCTCGAAAATACCTTTCATCAAGCGCTCCTGTATTCCTGTGCCTGTTCAGCCGGGGAAGTTCTCCGGGATCTTTGCCTTGCTGCGCGCCTCGGCCGAACTGATGATGTTGCGCTTGACCAGGTCGGTCAGGTTCTGGTCCAGTGTCTGCATGCCGACGCTGTTGCCGGTCTGGATCGAAGAATACATCTGCGCCACCTTGGCTTCGCGGATCAGGTTGCGGATGGCGCTGGTGCCAATCATGATTTCATGTGCGGCCACACGCCCCTGTCCGTCCTTGGTCTTGCACAGTGTCTGCGAAATCACGGCCTGCAGCGATTCCGACAACATGGCGCGCACCATCTCCTTTTCATCGGCGGGGAACACGTCGATTATCCGGTCGATGGTCTTGGCCGCGCTCGAAGTGTGCAGCGTGCCGAACACCAGGTGGCCGGTCTCGGCCGCGGTCATCGCCAGCCGGATCGTCTCCAGGTCGCGCATCTCGCCCACCAGGATGCAGTCCGGGTCCTCGCGCAACGCCGAGCGCAGCGCAGCCGCGAAACTCAGTGTGTGCGGGCCGACCTCACGCTGGTTGACCAGGCATTTCTTGGACTCGTGCACGAATTCGATCGGGTCTTCCACCGTCAGTATGTGCCCGAACTCGGTTTCGTTCAGGAAGTTGACCATCGCGGCCAGGGTGGTCGACTTGCCAGAACCGGTGGGCCGGTCACCAGCACCATGCCGCGCGGCTTCAACGCAAGGTCGCCGAAGATCTTGGGAGCGTTGAGCTGTTCGAGCGTGAGGATCTTGGAAGGAATGGTCCGGAACACCGCGCCGGCTCCGCGCTGCTGGTTGAAGGCGTTGACCCGAAAGCGCGCCAGCCCGTCGATCTCGAACGAAAAGTCGACCTCGAGGAATTCCTCGTAGACCTTGCGCTGGGTGTCGTTCATGATGTCGTACACCATGCCGTGAACCTGCTTGTGGTCCAGCGCGTCCACGTTGATGCGGCGCACGTCGCCGTGCACGCGGATCATCGGGGGCAGGCCGGCCGACAGGTGAAGGTCGGAGGCCTTGTTCTTGACGCTGAATGCCAGCAGCTGGGTAATATCCACGAGACCCCTCGATTGTTGTTGCTCTACTGTGGGTTAATTATGACCACGATTCGAAACAACCTCCAGAGAGTTCGCGAACGCATCGTGGCGGCTTGTACACACGCACAACGCCCCGTGACCGATGTCACGCTGCTGGCAGTGTCCAAGACGTTCGGCCCGGATGCGGTGCGCGAGGCGCATGCCGCGGGGCAGCTGGCCTTCGGCGAAAACTACATCCAGGAAGCAGTCGAAAAGATCGCGTTGCTGCGTGACCTCCCGCTGCAATGGCATTGCGTCGGCCCGCTGCAAAGCAACAAGACGCGGCTGGTGGCGACGCATTTCGACTGGGTCCACACGATCGATCGCCTCAAGATCGCGCAGCGGCTGTCGCAGCAGCGGCCAGCGGACCTCGCGCCGCTTCAGGTCTGCATCCAGGTCAACACCGACGGCGGACCGACCAAGGCCGGCGTGGCGCCGGGGGAAGCACTCGCACTGGCCCGTGAGATCCGGCAATTGCCGCGATTGCGGCTTCGCGGGTTGATGACGATTCCCGAGCCGGCCCCGGATGTTGCGGCGCAGCGGGCGCTACATCGACAGGCACGGCTGCTGCTGGACCAGCTGAACGAAGCCGGACTCGGGCTCGACACGCTGTCGATGGGCATGACGGCGGACCTGGAAGCCGCCATCGACGCCGGCAGCACCCTGGTGCGGATCGGCACCGCCATTTTCGGCGTCCGGCCCGCGAAGTAGCAGCGACCCGCTACTTCTTCGGCGCCTGCTGCGCCAGCGGCTTGACGTTGCCGCAGTCGGCGGACAGCCATTTGCCGGAGCCTTCCATATTCACCTTCTCGCTCTTGCCGCCGACCTGCGTGTTGATGGCCATCTTCGACGAATAGGCTTCCGGTCCGGCGAACGTCACTTGGCCCTCACCGCTGGAAGGCGGGTTGGTGCAGGTGAACGCCATCTTCATCGTGTTGCCGCTGCGCCCCTGGCTGGTGGACTTGCAGTCGCCCTGCTGCGACGGCACCTCGTCCTTCTCGGTCATTTCCTTGGTCATGCAGATCTTGACGCTCATGCCGCCGGCCGGCCCCGCCGCGCCCATCTTGACGCCGGATTTCGCCATCTGTTCCTCGATCGTCTTGCGCTGGTCTGGCGGCATCGAGGCCATCTGCTTCTGCATCTCGGACATCGCGTTTTCCATCTGGCCGCTGCCGCTCTGCATCTTGTTGGTGATTTCCCACAATCCGGGCTTGAGCGACTGCGCGCCGGCGGGCAGGACGGTGGCGGCGGCGATGGCCGCGAAGGCAACGTGGAACTTGGTCATGGCATTCCCGCAAAATAGATGGGGCAGATTGTGCGTTCCATCGCCGATGGAAACCATCAGCGATTTCCCGGCGACTCCTCAAACTGCCGTGGCCTGCCTGACCGCGTGCTCCCATTGCTCCATCAGCCTGGTTGCCCGGCTGCGCTCCAGGGTCGGAACGAAGCGGCGCTCGGCCTGCCAAAGGCCGGACAGCTGTTCGCAGCTTTGGTAGACGCCACACGACAGTCCGGCGAGGTAGGCCGCGCCCAGGGCCGTGGTTTCGGTCACGGCCGGCCGCACCACCAGAATCCCGAGCAAGTCGGCCTGGAACTGCATCAGCAGGTTGTTGACGCAGGCACCGCCGTCGACCCGCAGCTCGCTGACCGGGGCGCCACCTGCCGCCGCGGCGTCCCGGCTCATGGCCAGCAACAGGGCCGCGCTCTGGTACGCGATGCTTTCCAGCGCCGCGCGGGCAATGTGCGCCACCGTAGTGCCGCGCGTGAGGCCGGTGATCGTGCCACGCGCGTCCGGCTTCCAGTACGGCGCGCCCAGGCCGGTGAACGCCGGCACGACCATGACTCCACCCGAATCGGGGACGCTCTCGGCCAATCCCTGCACTTCGCCGCTGCCCTTGATCGCCTTCAGCCCGTCGCGCAACCACTGCACCACGGCGCCGCCAACGAACACGCTGCCCTCGGTCGCATATTCGGCCTGGCTGCCGGTCTGCGCGGCGCTGGTGGTGAGCAGGCCGTTGACGGACGTCTGGAACCGCTCGCCGGTGTGCATCAGCATGAAGCAGCCGGTGCCATAGGTGTTCTTGGCCATCCCGGCGCGAAAGCAGGCCTGGCCGAACAGTGCGCTCTGCTGGTCGCCCGCGACGCCGCCGATCGCGATCGGGGCGCCCAGCAGCGATGCGTCGGTGGCACCGTACTGTGCGCTCGACGGCAGGACCATAGGCAGCATCGACGGCGGCAGATCCAGCATGGCCAGCAGCTCCGCGTCCCATTCGTTCCTGCGGATGTCGAACAGCATCGTGCGCGACGCATTGCTGACGTCGGTCGCGTGCAGCTTGCCGCCGGTGAGCTGCCAGAGCAACCAGCTGTCGATGGTGCCGAACGCCAGCTCGCCGCGTTGCGCCTGCTCGCGCGCGCCGGGAACGTGATCGAGCAACCACCGGACCTTGGTGGCGGAAAAGTAGGAGTCGATCAGCAGTCCGGTGCGCGACTGGATCAACGCCGCGTGGCCCTGATCGCGCAGCTGCACGCAAAGCGGTTCGCCGCGCCGGTCCTGCCAGACGATGGCATGGTGGATCGGCCGGCCGGTCTTGCGGTTCCAGACCACGGTGGTTTCGCGCTGGTTGGTGATGCCGATGGCCCGGATGTCGGCGGCCTGGAGGCCCGCTTTCGCCAGCGCTTCGCGCGCGGTCGCGAGCTGCCCCTCCCAGATCAGCATCGGGTCGTGCTCGACCCAGCCCGGCTGCGGATAGATCTGCGGCAGCTCCTGCTGCGACTGCGCCACGACATGGCCCTGCTCGTCGAACACGATGCTGCGCGAACTCGAGGTGCCCTGGTCCAGGGCCAGCAGGTAGGTCATCGTTCGTCTCCAGTGGCGGGCATCCTACACACCCAACATGCCGGCAGGCCGGATCGCTTCGGTGCAATCCTGAAATTTAGCTGGAAATCCAGTGCCGTTCCAACGAGGATGGCTCCATGACGCAGCACCTTCCTTACCCCTACCGGCCCGAGTCCGGTATCGTCTCCGGCCAGCTGGCAGCGCTGCAGGAAGCCCTCGACTGGGCCGCCGCGGCCGTCACGGCGCGGCCCTGGGTCGACGCCGTGCGCCGGCACCCGCCGCCATTCTGGGCAATGGAAAGCCTGCTCAAGGAGTACCCGATCGCGAGCGCCGAGGGGCTGGCCCTGATGCGGCTGGCCGAGGCGCTGCTGCGGGTGCCGGACGCCGAGACGGCGATCGCCCTCACCGCCGACCAGCTCGGACGCGCGGACTTCGAAGGGGCGCCGGAGTCGGCGCTGGCGAGGTTGTCACAGGCGGCGATCGCGATGTCGAAGAAATTCCTTCCAGATCCTTCGACCGGCTCCGGACCGACGGATGGTGCGCCCGGCCTGTTCTCCCGCCTCGGGGCCAGGACGGTGGTCGCGGCGACGCTGCGCGCGGTACAGCTGCTGGGACGCCAGTTCGTGCTCGGACAAGACATCGACGCGGCGTTGGAACAAGCCGCGACGGCCCGTCGCAAACAGCCGAACCTGCGCTTTTCCTATGACATGCTGGGGGAAGGCGCGCGTACCGAAGCAGACGCCTCGCACTATCTCGAAAGCTACCGCGGTGCCATCGCGTCCATCGCAAAAGCAGCGCCAGCCGGAGGCGGTCCGGCGGAGAACGACGGCATCTCGATCAAGCTCAGCGCGCTCCATCCGCGCTACGAGGATGCACAGCGGGCACGGGTCATGACAGAACTGGTGCCGCGCGCATGGCGTCTCTGCGAGCAAGCGGCGCGGGCCAACATCAACCTCGCCATCGATGCCGAAGAAGTCGACCGCCTGGAGCTGTCGCTCGACGTGTTCGAGGCGCTGGCCCAGCGCGTCGCCGTCGAATATCCGCAGTGGCAGGGGTTCGGCCTGGCGCTTCAGGCCTACCAGAGCCGCGCGCTCGACCTGGTCGACCACGTCGCCGCACTGGCCCGCCGCCTGCGGCTGCGGTTCATGTGCCGGCTGGTCAAGGGCGCGTATTGGGACGCGGAGATCAAGCGCGCCCAGGAGCTGGGGCTGCCGCACTACCCGGTCTTCACGCACAAGCACCACACGGACGTGTCGTACCTGGCCTGCGCCAAAGCGCTGCTGGACGCCGGAGACGTGATCTTTCCGCAGTTCGCCACGCACAACGCCGGCACCATCGCCGCCATCCTGCAGATGGCTGGAAAGGCGCGGGCAGCATTCGAACTGCAGCGCCTGCATGGAATGGGAGAGGGGGTGTATCGCGAAGTGTCGCGATACACCCCTTCGGGCGCATCGACCCTCCCCCCCACCCAACCTCCCCCTCGAGGGGGAGGCTTGATTCCCGTGCGCGTCTATGCTCCTGTCGGCGAACACCGCGACCTGCTGGCGTACCTGGTGCGCAGGCTGCTCGAAAACGGCGCCAACTCGTCGTTCGTGCATCAGCTGGCCGATGAATCGGTCGGCATGGATACGCTGCTGGCGTCGCCGTTGCGGCTGGACCCGCAGCCGGCGATGCCGCTGCCGGCCGACATCTACGGGCCGGACCGCCGTAACAGCGCCGGCCTGGACCTCACCGTGGAGGCCATGCGCGCGCCGCTGCTGCAGGCCTACCGGGACACGCCGGTCGCCAGTGTCCCTTTGGCCGACCCCTTGCACGCAGCCCAAGCCGTGGATCGCGCAGTGTCGGCCGGCCGGTTGTGGAACCGCGTTCCGGTCGCGAAGCGCGCAGCAATGCTGAGACGCGCGGCCGATGCCATGGAGCAGCAGATGCCGCGGCTGTGCGCGCTGCTGGTCAAGGAAGCGTTCAAGACCTGGGGCGACACAGTGTCTGAAGTGCGCGAAGCGGTCGACTTCCTGCGCTACTACGCGGACGAGGCCGAGCGCATCATGCAGCCGCTTGCATTGCCCGCCGGTCATGGCGTTCCGGCCCCGGGCGTGACCGGCGAATCGAACGAACTGCGGCTGACCGGCCGGGGCGCCTGGGTTTGCATCAGCCCGTGGAATTTTCCGCTGGCGATTTTCACCGGGCAGGTTGCGGCCGCGCTCGCAACCGGCAACTCCGTGCTGGCCAAGCCGGCCGAACAGACGCCTGCGATTGCGCTCGAAGCGGTGAAGCTGCTGCACGCGGCGGGAGTGCCGGAAGACGTGCTGCAGCTGTTGCATGGGCCTGGCGGCACCGTGGGCGCTGCACTCGTCGCGCAGCCGCGGGTC
This sequence comes from Ramlibacter sp., assembly GCA_043766965.1. Classification (GTDB taxonomy): domain Bacteria; phylum Pseudomonadota; class Gammaproteobacteria; order Burkholderiales; family Burkholderiaceae_C; genus Ramlibacter. The sequence continues at coordinate 6,353 of JAYUHN010000061.1, forward strand.
GCCGGCGTCGTGTTCACCGGCTCGACGCAGGTGGCGCGCACCATCTACCGGGCGCTGGCAGCAAAGGACGGCCCGATCGTGCCGCTGATTGCCGAAACCGGCGGCATCAACGCCATGCTGGTCGACTCGACGGCGCTGCCCGAGCAGGTGGTCGACGCGGTGGTGCAGAGCGCCTTTCGCTCCGCCGGTCAGCGCTGTTCGGCGTTGCGCCTGTTGTGTGTCCATGAGGGCATCGCGGACGCCGTGCTGGAGATGCTGCGCGGCGCGGTACAGGAACTGGTCACCGGCGATCCGTCGTTGCTCTCGACCGATGTCGGGCCGCTGATCGACCAGCAGGCGTATGACGGGATCCGCAGGCACATTGAGCGGCTGCAGGGAGCGGCGGGAACGCGTCATTCGGCCGGCGAAAGCCGGTTCATCGCCCCCCAGGTCTTCGAGGTGGAGCGCATCAGCGAGGTGACGCAGGAGATCTTCGGGCCGGTGCTGCACGTCGTGCGCTGGAGCGGCGACCCGCAGGCGGTGATCGAGCAGATCGACGCGCTTGGCTACGGCCTCACGCTCGGCATCCAGACCCGCATCGACAGCCGCGCGCAGGCGCTCGCCGCCGGTACCCGCACCGGCAACATCTACGTGAACCGGAACATGATCGGCGCCGTGGTCGGCGTGCAGCCGTTCGGTGGGGAAGGGCTGTCGGGAACCGGCCCCAAAGCCGGCGGCCCGCACTACCTGTATCGCTTTTGCGCCGAGCAGACGGTCACCGTCAATACGACGGCCGCGGGCGGCAACGTCGCATTGCTGTCGGCAGCGCCAACAATGACATAGGTGCCGTCGCCGGCCAGTCGAGTGCGTGGAAGCCGGTGTGTTGAATGTCGTTGCGCGCCATGAAGCAGCCTCCTGGGGTAGGCCTCGATGGCAATGCCGGTGCCCGGTCGAGCTTGCGGATGCGGCGACCAGGACGCCACCCCTTTGCTTGGTCAGGCCGGACCGCGGCGCTTGGCCACCAGCTCGTCGATGGTCGCACTGAGTTTGTGCTGGTCCACCGGTTTGGTCATGTGGGCGTCGAAGCCCGCCTCGATCGCCTTGCGTTCGTCGGATTCCTGGCCCCAACCGGTCGCCGCGATCAGCACCATCTGCCGGCCCCACTCGGTGCCGCGGATCTGCCGGGCCACGTCATGCCCGTTCAGGTCGGGCATGCCGATGTCCACGATCGCGACGTCGGGTTTCTGCCGCGCGCACTCCTTGACGGCATCGACGCCGCCCTGCACCCGCGCCGTGGCGAATCCGGAAATCTCGAGCAGCTTGGCCATGCCCCAGCCGGCATCGACATTGTCGTCGGCGATCAGGACCAGTCCGCGCTTGCGCTGGCTTCGTTCTGCCGACGAAAGGACAACCGGCGACGCGTCCGGCTCTGCCACCGCTTTCGTCGCCGGCAAGCGAACCTGGAACTCGCTGCCCTTGCCCGGTCCTGCGGAACAGGCCTGGACCTTCCCGCCATGCATTTCCACGATGCTGCGGACCAGCGCCAGCCCGATGCCGAGCCCGGCGTTGGTGCGGCCGGCCAACGCATCGGCCTGGGTGAACATTTCGAACATTCGTTCGATGTCCGGCGGGTGCATGCCGGCGCCGTTGTCGGTCACCGTGAGCGCCACCTGCCTGGCCTCCATCTTTACTTTCAGCCGGATCTCGCCGCCCGGGCCCGTGAACTTGATCGCGTTGGTCAGCAGATTCGACAGCACCTGGTTCAGCCGCAGCGGATCCGCATCAAGCTGGATCGCGTAAGACGGCAGGTCGAGCTTGAGCGTGTGACCCGCGGCGTCGAGCAGTGGACGCGTGGTTTCCAGCGCTGCTTCGACAATGGGCGCCAGCAGCACCTGCTGGCGGTGCAGGACCAGCCGGCCGAACGTCAGGCGCGACACGTCCAGCAGGTCATTCATCAGGCTCTGCATCGCCTTCCCCTGGCGCCGCACCACCTGGGCCGCCGCATCCCGGTCGCTGACCGAAACGCCAGGCGTCAACAACAGCGACGCGGCGCTGTCGATCGACGCCAGTGGGTTGCGCAACTCGTGCGACAACACCGCCAGGAACCGGTCCTTGATCAGGTCGGCCTCCTGCAGCGCGGCCCGGGCCTTCTCGTTGTCGCTCAAGGCCTGCTGCAGGTCCGCTTCGCTGCGCTGCAGCGCCTGCTGGGCTTCACGGGCGGCCGTCTGGTCGCGCAGAATCTTCACGAAACCGAAGACCTTTCCTTGCTCGTCGCGCATCAGCATCATCGCGCCGCTGGCCCAGAACACGCTTCCATCCTTGCGCAAGTGAAAGCGGTCGTCGGCAGCCCGGCCATCGGTCAAGGCGGATTTCGCTTCCTGCTCGGGGGCGCCCGCGGTCCGGTCCGACGCCTGGAAAATAAGGTCGCCGCTGCGGCCCAGCACTTCCGCTTCGGTGTACCCGAGCAGGTGCTGCGCGCCGCTGTTCCAGATGGTGATGCGGCGGTCCAGGTCCATCGAAAAGATGGCGAAATCGCCGGCGCTCTCCACCATGAGGCGCAGCCTTTCGTGGCTGCTGCGAAGGGCTTCGGCGGCCTCTTTCTGGGCAGTCACGTCGCGCGCGATGACCTGCAGCCCGGGGATTGCGCCCGCGGAGCCGCCCAATTCGACCAGTGGGGTCTTTTCGTCACCTTGGGCAGCAACGGCGTCGTCGAGCTGGCGAGCCAGCCCTGCGTCGGCCTGATCGAGGATTGGATCGCTCATGTCGCCCCTGCGGTAGAGGAGCAATTATGCGCTCGCGGTCTCCTCCTCGATGAGCTGGACCAGCGTCCTGATCCGGGGGTCGAGGCGCTCCGCTCCGCATCGCCGGCGGGCGGTGAAATGCAGAGCAGCTGTCGACCTGCTCTCACGGCCGTGTCGAACTCGGCTGACATGCCGTGCCCGCCGGCACCGACCCCCGGTCTGGCGTCTGCGCGCAAGATGGATGCGTCCAGGCGAAAGGAAACACCATGGCAAAGAGCAGCATCCTTGGCGGCGAACGCGCCGCCCTTCAACCAAGCGGCCGCGGCACTGATCTGCTGGGACCAAGCGACAGTTCCGACAGTGGCAGCGACTCGATTGGCGAGTTCAGCGCGGACCAGCTCGACAGCGATACGGACCGCAACGGCACGGGCGACCGGCCGTCGGCCGATCAGCGGGACGAGGCGAACGGCGACGACATTCGTCCGGACCGGATCGCGCGTGCCAGTGCCGGCGGACCCGACGCCGTCGACGCCGAGCTCGACGCACTGGCGACTAGTGACGACGACGAACCTGACGAGGCCTGAGAAACGACGTCACCGCGCCAGCGTGGACGCACCGAACAGGCTGGCGACGAACTCCACCGCCACTTCGGCGGTGCGGTTGCGCACGTCGAGGGCGGGATTGATCTCGACCACGTCGAGCGATGCGAGCCGGCCGGTGTCGGCGATCATTTCCATGCACAGCTGCATCTCGCGGTAAGTGGGGCCACCGCGAACGCCGGTACCGACTCCGGGTGCGTCCAGAGGATCGAGACAGTCGAGGTCGAAACTCACATGCAGATGCGTGTTGTCGTCGACGTCCTGCAGCGCCTCGGTCATCGTGTAGCGCATGCCGTGCTCGTCGATGTGCCGCATGTCGAACACCTGCAGTCCGAGTTGCCGGATCGCCTGCTTCTCCTGCGCGTCGACGCTGCGGATCCCGATGAAATCGATGTCGCCGGCTGTGAGCGCCTGCGGCTCCCCGCTCCATCCGGTGAGTTCCGGTGGACCGTGGCCGAGCAGACACGACACCGGCATGCCGTGCAGGTTGCCGCTCGGGCTACCGACGGCCGTGTTGACGTCCGAGTGGGCATCGAGCCAGATCACGCGCAGCAGCTTGCCGTGCTGCCGGCAATGCCGCGCCACCGCGCTGATCGAGCCGATGGCAAGGCAGTGGTCGCCACCCATCAGCAGCGGGATTTCTCCCGCAGCCAGCGCCGCGCCGACGGCGCCGAACACCGATCGGTTCCATGCGACCACCTCGTCCAGGTGGCGTAACCCGTCAGCGGCAGTGGCCCAGGGGTTGGACGGTCCGGCCAGATTGCCGCGATCTGTGACCTCGATGCCCTGGCCGCGCAGCACGTCCATCAGCCCGGCGACGCGCAGGGCATCGGGGCCCATGCCCGCACCGCGAACGCTGGCGCCGACGTCGGTCGGTGCGCCGATGAGGCTGACAATTTTCACTTTGGTCGCGCTCCGGTTGGGTTGTGCCGCTGATTGTGGATGCTTTCGCTGGTCCGCGAAGCGTCTCAGTTGCTACCGGTTGCCTCCGTCCGCCCCGAAGACCTCGCTCGCGGCCACCTGCCGGACATCTTCAAGGAGATGCGCGGGCGCCGTTCGCAAAGTTGCGATCGCAGCAGCAGTGACCGGGTTCGCGATCTACCTGATGAAACGCAAGCGCCGCGGCTGAATCGCCCGGTGGCCGGTCAGGCGCCCCGCAGCTTGAACACGGGCTTGCGCTCGCCAACCGGCGTACCGCACCAGTTGGTGATGGCCTGCGCGCGCCAGGGCTGCAGCTCTTGCCGTTGCTGCGCGTCGAGCCATCCGAGTTGCTCCAGCACTTCGATGGTCGCCGCGAACAATGCCGTCTTGCTGCCATCGGCGATCTTGACCGCGAACCCCTGGCCCCGGCTGCGGCTGGCGAAGGCCTGCACACCGTCGGCGCCGACCTTGGTCACCCAGTCGCCGCGTCCGCTCTCCATGAAAGCCTTGTCGTTGCGGCCGGTGCCGGAGACCAGGTCCGGATGCGCGGTCATCGCCGTCGCGAGCTGGCTGAAGCTGGCGCCGAATTCGCTGTCTCGCCCGCTGCTTGCCAGCCGCGCGTAGGCCCGGGCCAGGCTGGAAAGCGGCATCGCGTAGTTGGGCGCGGAACAGCCGTCGATGCCGGCGCGAAGATCCTCCGGCGCCAGGCCGGCGGCGCGTGCCACGTCCCGCCGCACCGCCTGCTGCAGCGGATGTCCGGGCTCGAGATAGTTTTCGAGCGGCAAGCCGTGTTGCACGCAGTAAGCGAGGAACCCGGAGTGCTTGCCGCTGCAGTTGTGGTTGCGCTCATCGTAATGCGCGGGTTCGGGCCCGACACCGTCCGCGACGAAATAGGGAACATGGCAGCCGCACTGCAGGCGCTTGTAGTCGACGTCCGCCTTGTCGAGGATGCTCTGGACCTGAGCGACGTGCATCGGCTCGCCACTGTGGCTGGCGCAAAGCATCGCCGTGTCCCGGTCGTTGAATCCGAAGTGCCTCGGGCCATCCGCTTCCATGAACGGCAGCGCCTGCAAGGCCTTGAGCGTGGAGCGGGTGAACGCCATCCAGTGCGGATCGCCGGCCTGCGCCAGCAGCTTGCCGCGCGTGTCCACCACGGCGACGGCGCCCGCGTGCTGCAATTCCAGCGTGCCGCCACGCGTCAGGTCGATCAGGGGAACGAATGTGCTCATGACACCGATTATCGAGGTGGCTGCGGTCAGGCGTTCACCCGCCCCTCGAGCCAGCGCATCAGCCCGCCGGGGACATCCATGTTCAGGCTCCGGTGAAGCGGCGCACCGCCGGGAAATATATGCTGTAAGGCAGCAGCCGCATCAGCTTCATGATGCGGCTGAAACGCTTCGGAAAATGGATGTCGAACTCGCCCCGTTCCCAGCCGCGCAAGATCTCGGCGGCGGCGGTCTCGGGCGAGATCAACGCAGGCATGGCGAAATCGTTGGCGGCCGTCAGCGGGGTGGCGACGAATCCGGGATTGATCACGCTCACCCCGATTCCGGTGGCGTGCAGATCCAGGTACAAGGTCTCGGCCAGATGGATCAGGGCCGCCTTGGTCGGTCCGTACGCAAGTCCCTTGGGCAAGCCGCGGAAACCGGCGACGCTGGCGACGAGGCTCACATGTCCGGGAGCCCCGTGCCGCGCGGATTCGACCATCGCGGGCAGGACGGCGCCCAGCAGGTGGGACGCGCCGGTCAGGTTCACTTGCTGGTGCCTCAGCACCTCATCCAGGTCGAACGCCGTTGCCCGCATCTCCCGGTAATGGCCGGCGCAATAACAGACCAGGTCGAGCGCGCCTTGTGAGAGCAATGTTCGCGCCGCTGCGCTGACCTGGTCCCGTTGTGTGCTGTCCAGCGCAATCGCCTCGCTGCCTGGATGGGTAGCGACGAAAGACCGAAGCGACTCGCTCTCGCGCGCGGAAACTGTCACCCGCGCGCCGAGCTCGTGCAAAGCCGACGCCGTCGCGCGGCCGATCCCGGTCGATGCGCCGACGAGCCAGACCCGTTTGTCCTTCCAGCTCCGGATGCGGGGATTGAAGGCCACGGCTCAGGGCTTGTTGAAGGACAGGGTGAGCTCGCCGACGCGGACGCCGAACTTGCTCATGGTGGCCCGATTGAGCATGACGCGGTCGTCGACGAGGTACATCCAGTCGTCGAGCTGCATCTCGTACACCTTGCCGTCCACCGGCACCTGCAACGTGTAGGTCCAGTGGAACGCGTTGCCCGCCGACACTCCCGCCGCGTCTCCGACCACATCGGCCGCGGTGCCGGTGTACCGCCCTCCGCCGTGGCGCGTCAAACGCCAGATGCGGCGTTGCGTCGTGCCGTCCGAATAGCTGAAACTCTCGTCGAGCACGCCCTGGTCGCCCGTCCACTGGCAGTCCATGACGACGGTGAATCGCTTGACGATCCGTCCGCTGCGGTCCTGGAAGATGCCCCTGGCATCGACGCGCCCGTTGAAGTAGCTGGCGAGGTCCAGCGCCGGTTTGTCCAGGGCATAGTCGTCGATCTTCTGTACTGCGCACCCGGCCAGCGAGGCCGATGCGGCAGTCGCTGCCCCCAGCAGCAAGCGTCGCCGCATCATGGCCGCACCAGCGTGTACTGGACCAGGTTGACATTGCCCATCGCGAACGCGGCTTCGCAATAGGCGAGGTAAAACTCCCAGATCTGCACGAAGCGGGCGTCGAAGCCCAGCTGCAGCACCGCCGCGCGCTGGGCCATGAAGCGTTCGCGCCAGCGCCGCAGCGTCTCCGCATAGTCGGCGCCGAAGGCGAATTCGTTTTCGACCCGCAGACCGGCCGCCTCGGCTGCCCGACGGAACTCACGGGGGCATGGCAGGCAACCACCCGGGAACACGTACTGCTGGATGAAGTCGGTGGACTGGATATAGCGGTCGAACAGGCCGTCATCGATCACGATGGTCTGGATACAGGCGCGGCCGCCGCACTTAAGGAGCCGGTGGACGGCCTGGAAGTAAGTCGGCCAGTATTCGCGGCCGACGGCTTCGACCATTTCGATCGAACAGATTGCGTCGTAGGGGCCGTCGTCGATGTCGCGATAGTCCTTCAACTGGAGATCGGCGCGTTGCGCCATCCCCGCCTGCTCCATGCGGGCCTGGGCGAACGCCAGCTGCTCGGTGGACAGGGTGACGCCGGTGAGGGACGCCCCAAATTCGGCTGTGGCCATCTCTGCCAGCGCGCCCCAGCCGCATCCGATCTCCAGCACCCGGTCGCCCGGCCGGACCCGCGCTTCCCGCAGGGCCCGCCGCACCTTTGCGTGCTGGGCAAGGCGCATGTCCCCTTGCAGGTTGCCTTCGAACCAGGCCGACGAATAGTTCATCGTGTCGTCCAGCCAGAGACTGTAGAACGCGTTTCCGAGGTCGTAGTGGGCGTGAACGTTGTTCCGGCTGTTGCGGTGCGTGTTGCGGTTCAGAAGGTGCCGCAGCCGATACAGCAGTCGTCCGGTCCAGGTTCCGTAGACGACGTCTTCGAGCTGGGACCGGTTCGCGACCAGCAGCTTGAGCAGCTCCGGCAGGTCCGGCGTGGTCCAGTCGCCGGCGACATAGCTTTCCGCAAATCCGATGTCGCCCGAGCGCAGCGCGGCGCCGAACACGTTCCAGTTTCGCAGCGTGATGGCTGCAACCGGTCCGCTGCTATGCCCGAAGCGCCGAACGCTGTCGTCCGGCAGGTGGACAGCGAGCGATCCGTGCTGCAGGCGCTGAAGCAACTGCAAGCCGGCCCGGGCCGCGGCGGGGACCTGACGCGAAAAAACGCAGGCTGAAGAAGAGGCGGTGGCGGTGCTGGTCATGGCGTGCGGGGTTGGATGGTGGCGGGCGGGTGCGGAGTTTCGGTGCGGGTCTGTTGCTGGAGCGGAACGCCCTTGCACCACAAACGCAGCGCCTGCCAGTGAATGCGTGCGATCACAGCGAGCGTCATTGCCGGATAGCGCCAGAGCGCGCGCCGCAGGGTCGAGCGAGTCAGCGCAAGCAGCTGCCCGCTGACGCTGGTCTGGAGCAGCGGGCCGGCCGCGTCGTCGTGGTCGATCCGCGCCACCGTTCGTTCTTCGCCGCCGGCGCTGGTGCGCAGGAAGCGGAAGCGGTAGCTGCCGCTGACGTCGCAGAACGGCGACACATGGAACGCCTTCGCCGCGTCCACGTCGACGCCATAGCGCGGCGAATCGAGCAGGTAGCAATGGCGTTGGCCGAAGGTGTTGTTGACTTCCACCACGATGGCGCGCAGGGTGTCGTCAGGCCGGTGGCAATACCAGAAGCTCACAGGCTTGAAGGTGTAGCCAAACACCCGTGGATAACAGTGCAGCCAGATTTCCCCGGTCGCGCCGTCGATACCGCGGTCGCGCAGGAAGCTTTCGATCCAGCCCAGCGCCCCGCCCTGGTCGGCGCCGCGCCCATCCCCATGATCGACATCGTGAAAGCTGATCGCCGCGGCGCGATTGACGGCCAGCGGCGTGTCCGCCGCCTTCAGGCTGCGCATCGGCAGCATCAGGAAAAAAGTGGGGTACGCAAACGCGTGGCGCCGCGGCCGAAGCCGCGTGTGGCGGACCTGGCCGAACCCGATCAGCGGCACAGCAGGGCTTGGTGCGGTCATGCCGCCACCGCTACCGGCATCTGCAACCGGGCTTGAAGCAGCTGCGCCGCGGCCAGCCCGGACTTCAGGCCGTCTTCATGGAAACCATAGCCGGTCCAGGCGCCGCAGAACCAGGTGTGGCGATGTCCTTGCAGCGAGGAGATGTCCCCCTGCGCGCGAATCGCCGCCATGTCGAACACGGGATGCTCGTAGTCGTAGCGGCCGATGACGTGCTCGGGAGCGATCGGGCGTACCGGATTCAGCGACACGATGACGGGCTGCTTGAACGGCAGCGGCTGCAGGCGATTGAGCAGGTAATGCAGGCAGACGCTGGCCGACTCCTGGCGGGTGTCGGGCGCGCGCTCGTAATTCCAGGCGGCCCAGGCCCGCTCGCTGCGCGGCAACACCGAAACATCCGTATGGAGCACGGCACTGTTCGGTGCATAGCGGATGGCCCCAAGCACCCGCCGCTCGTCCGCGGTCGGGTCCTGCACCATGGCCAGCGCCTGATCGGGGTGGGTGGCGATCACCACAGCATCGAAGCGGTGCACGCCGTCCCCGGCCACGACGGTCACACCCGCGGCATCGCGCCGCAGCTGTCGCACGGCCACATTCAGGCGCTTGTCCGCGATTCCGGCCAGGATCTTGTCGACATACCGCCGCGCGCCACCAGACACCGTGTGCCACTGCGGCCGCTGGGTCAGTTGCAGCAGACCATGGTTGTGGCAAAAGCGGATCATGGTTGCGACCGGAAAGCGCAGCATCTGGTCGGTGGGACAGCTCCAGATGCAGCCCAGCATCGGGAGCAAATACCACTCGCGGAACTCGCGGCTGAACGCATGGAGATCCAGGAAATCGCCCAGGGGCTGGTGCAGGGCCGCTTCCTTCCCGGTTTGCGCCATGCGCGTCGCCAGCGCATTGAAACGAACCAGGTCCGCGATCATCCGCAGGAAGCGCGGATCGAGCAGGTTGCGGCGCTGCGCGAACAGACTGGACAGGCTCGAGCCGCTCCACTCCAGCGACTGGCCGTCTGGCCGCCGCGCCTGCACCGAGAACGACATCTCGGAGGCGGTTGTCGCCACTCCCAGCTCGGCGAACAGCGCGATGAGGCGCGGATAGGTGCGCTCGTTGAACACCAGGAAGCCGGTGTCCACCCCGTGCGTGACCGGGCCGTCGGCCCCGGGCAACGTCACGTCCACCGTATGCGTATGGCCGCCGAAGTAGCCACCCGCCTCGAACAAGGTGACGGCCGCGTCATGGCGCAGCGCGTGCGCCGCCGCGAGCCCGGAAATCCCGGAGCCGATGACGGCGATCTTCATTTCCGGGCCCCTGCAGGAGCCAGCACCGCGATCGGCAACAGAAGATGGTAGGTAGACATATAATTAGTTTGTCTTGGACAACATCGCAATTTCACCACAATTTGTCTAACTGCGCTTTTTATCGCTCCTTTGCTGTACGCAGCGGCAGGGCCGCCGGTTTCAGTTTCGACAGCATGACCCCATGACCAACCGCGCGCGCCCCCAGGCGCCCAGCCTTTCGATCGCCGCCGTGGAACGCGAGACCGGCCTGGCCAAGGACACGTTACGCGTCTGGGAGCGGCGCTACGGATTTCCGCAGCCGGACCGGGATAGCGCCGGGGACCGGCTGTATCCACCCGAGCAGGTGCTGCGGCTGCACGCGATCCGCCGCCTGATGGGCGCGGGGCACCGGCCAGGCCGCATCGTCCCGCTCGGATTGAAGGCGCTGCAGGAACTTGCCGCCGGCCCTGCGGACCACGCAAAAGCCGGGCACGCTATCGCCCAAGACAGGTTCACGGGCCTCGCCAGCTACCTTGAACTGATCTGCCGCCACGACGTGGAGCGGCTGCGCCAGGAGCTGGGACAGGCGGCACTGCGGCTGGGCGTGGACCGCTTCGTCACGGAGGTGATGGCGCCCCTCACCACGGCCGTCGGGGAGGCATGGCTGCAGGGCCGCTTCCAGGTGTCGCAGGAGCACCTCTACACCGAGTGCGTGAGCGGCGTGCTGCGCAACTCCATTGCCGCGATCCCGGTTGCGCGTGGCGCCGGAGCGCCGCGGATCCTGCTGACCACGCTGCCGCGGGAGCCGCATGGACTCGGGTTGCTCATGGCCGAAGCGCTGCTGTCCCTGGAAGGATGCTCCTGCCTGTCGCTCGGGCCGCAGACTCCGGCCGGAGACATCGTGCTGGCAGCGCAGGCGTACAAGGCGGATGTCGTGGCTCTCAGCTTCACCGCGGTGCTGGGCCCCAAGGCCGTCCTCGGCGGCCTGCGCCAGCTCAGAAAGCAGCTGCCTTCGGATCTGGCGATCTGGGCCGGCGGCGAGTCCCCCGCGTTGTACGAGCGGCCGATCGCCGGCGTCGTGACAGTGCGATCGCTCGCCTCGCTTTACGGCAACGTCGCGGACTGGCGCCGGGCGTCGGCGAGCCGTCGCAAATAAGCGCCTGCTTCAATGTCGGGCCTGGCCAACGATGCGGGCCATGCTGTTCCACAATCGGCCATGACTGAACTCCGTTCCCCCCTGCAGGCCCAGATCGTCGAGTGGCAAGTGCATGCCGGCGACTCGGTGCAGGCGGGCCAGGTTGTGCTGATCCTCGAAGCGATGAAGATGGAGCATGAAGTGCGCGCACCGGCGGATGCGACCATCCGGGAGTTGCTTT
>JAYUHN010000062.1:0-2526 GCA_043766965.1 Ramlibacter sp.
GGCGTGGACAAGTCGTCGATGAACGCCTACTGGCTGTCCTGGGAGACCGGCAAGATCGCCCCTCTTGACCTCGGCGGCGGCGCCGACTTCTTCTTCACCTCGCAAATGACCAACTGCACGTTCAAGGTGCTTACCAAGTCGAGGACAGCACCGAAGGTTGCCCATATCGCGGGCACCATGGGCATGTCGGATCGGGTGAACGCGGAGAAAGAGCTCCTCAAGAACACCGCCAAGACCGACGTGAGTTCCCCCGTGGGCTCGGTTCTGATGGCCGGCAGCCCGAAGCACGAGTACACCGGGCAAAGCGGCAAGGACAAGGATGGCAAGCCCGACCCGGGCTCGGCCTTTGTCTTCGGGATCAAGGATTCTTCAGGCAACTGGACGTTCGCGGCGCAGATCGTCAAGGCCAATCTGGCCGACGAGCGCTCGTTCGCGCTGAGCCTGAAGAGCGGCGTGCCGCGCATTGCCGAACTGTTCGAGTTCAAGTAGCCCGCCCGCGCCGGCACCGGACAATCCGCGTGCCATGTCCACGCCCTATTCCGCCACCCACACCCCCTTCGAAGCCGCCAAGGCCCGTTTCTTCGCCGGCCTGGCCCGGCCCGAGCACGGCCGCTGGGCCGATGCCGAAACCTAGTTCAGCGCCGCCCTGGCCCTGGCGCCAGGCAAGCCGTCGGTGCTGAGCAACCGCGGCTACACGCGCCACCGGCTGGGCCAGCACGACGCCGCGCTGGCTGACTTTGACGCCACGCTGCAGGCCGACGCCACGCTGTTTGACACCTGGTGCCACCGCGCGCTGCTGCTGGCCGAGCGCGGCTTGCCGGAAAGTGCGCTGGCCAGCTTCGGGCGTGCCTTGCAGCTGCAGCCCGAGCACCGCGGTGCGATGCTGGAGCAGGAGGATAGTATTTTCAAACGCCCTTTTTCCTTCCCCATCGCACCCCGAACAAGGCACCCGATGGGCTTGCGTCGGTCTTTGGAGGTGGCTGGCGGCGGCTGAGAGCTGTTGCACGTTGACAGCGCCGCCGAAAATCGTCCTTCTCGGCTGAGCACGAGCATGCTTCTTGATGTGGAATTGCCTCTGGGTGATCACTCTGGCTGATGCTCGGGGGTAAATCGACCTCATCGAACCTGATCAAATTTTCCTGATGTAATTTAACGCCTTGGAACCGACGGTGTGGCGCGCTTTGTGCTTAGCGGTACTCCGTTCGTAATGCTCTACCCCCTGGTTAGCGGTATTCGGCCCTCTTGGAGCGTCTCGCTGCCACCAGCTTGAGTCCGTAAACCATCGCCGAACGTGATCATCAGTCCATCGAATTGACTGATCACACTCACTCGGCCGCCGTTTGCGGGTTATCCCTGGTCGCCAGGGCACTTCCACAGACCCCGCAATCCCTCGGACGCAGCCGACTCCAGCGGCCCGTGTCGCCGGGTCGCCTGAACTGTCGCGGTTAGTCAGCGCCAGGCCGCTTGAAGCGCCTGGCCACGGGCTGGCGCCCGAGGCGGTGCCCGCGCCTGCAGCCCCAGGTGCGTGAGAATCCTCTCGATCACTGGCTGCTCCAGGATCGCGGCGATGATCTTGAGCTCACCGCCGCAGTTCGGGCAGTGCGCCATGTCGAGGTCAGACACGCCGCAGATCCCGAATACGTCAGGATCATCAACTGACCTGCTCCAAACCGGCCGCACGCCAGTACCCGCAAGTGGCCGCGAACTGCCGGTCGTCGACTTGCCAGGAAGCCGACGTTCGGCGGCGGCGACGTGGGCCGTACGGCGCCGAGGACAGGATCTCTGGCAAGTCGCCCCCCTAACTTGTCGGGCGGCTGTCCGGCACGAGCGGAGGCGCCGGCTCCCGGCCAGGAGCAGATGCTGGTGAGCGGCGGCTATGTGGCTTCCCAATCTGGCGGTACGAAACCCCAGAGCAGTTGGTGACCATGCTTTGAGCGCTGAGTCAGCCCCGCGGCGCGCGCCGGGCTGATCCCGTGTCGGCGTGGCAACCGCGGCGAGGTACTCGCCGGCGACGTCATCCCGGCCATCAAGGACGCAGCGGTCGCTGGACAGGACGACATGCTGACCTTGCTCGAAAGCCGCCAGCCCGGCGACGCCGTGACCCTGACGTTGTGGCGCCCAGGACCGCAGCGCAAGCAGCCGGTTGTGCTCGGCAACTCGGAGTAGTGTTGAAAGATTCGCCCGCCCCGGCCGACTCATAGACATGCAACAAGGACACCCCATGAACCGCAGACACCTCATGAGACTGACGTCCCTCTTAGGTCTGGCCTCCCTGACCAGCCAGGCCCAAACCCCCGCCACCAGCGCAAAGCCCGCCACGGCGCCCGTTGCCGATTGGCGCGAGCTGACCGCCGCCGAATGGAAGAGTCGGCTCACGCCCTCACAGTACGCGGTGCTGCGCCGCGAAGGCACCGAGCCTTCGCACACCAGCCCGCTGGACGCCGAAAAGCGCAAGGGCGTGTTCCATTGCGCCGGCTGCGACCTGCCGCTGTTCTCGTCGGACGCCAAGTACGACAGCGGCACCGG
>JAYUHN010000063.1:0-2525 GCA_043766965.1 Ramlibacter sp.
CAGCGGCCCTGGTCGCTGGACCTGTTTCCGCTGATCGTCACACCGGAAAGCTGGCAGCAGATCGAGACCGGCGTGCTACAGCGCGTCAAGTTGCTCGACAGCGTGATGGCCGACGTCTACGGACCCCAGACTTTGCTCGCCCGCAACCTGCTTCCACCGGCGCTGGTGCATGGCCACCCCGGCTACCTGCGGCCAATGCACGGCATCAAACCGCCGGGTGACACCCACCTCCACATCGCCGCTTTCGACCTGGCGCGCGGACCCGATGGCCACTGGTGGGTGGTGTCCCAGCGCACGCAGGCTCCCTCGGGCCTGGGCTACCTGCTGGAAAATCGGCTGATCGCCTCGCGACTCTTTCCGGAGGCGTTCCGTGACCTGCGCGTGCAGCGGCTGGCCGCCAGCTACCGCGCGCTGATCGACGGCATCAAGCAGATGTGCCCGACGCAGAACGACCCGCGCATCGTGCTGCTCACCCCCGGCCCGTACAACGAAACCTATTTCGAGCATGCCTACCTGGCACGCTATCTGGGACTGACGCTGGTCGAAGGCAGCGACCTCACCGTGCGCGACCAGCGCCTGTACCTCAAGACGCTCAAGGGCCTGGAGCCGGTGCACGGGTTGCTCAAGCGCCTGGACGACGAGTTCCTCGACCCGCTCGAGCTGCGCAGCGACTCGCGCCTGGGCGTGCCCGGCTTGCTGCAGGTGCTGCGCGCCGGCAACGTGCTGGTGGCCAACGCGCCAGGGTCTGCCTTCCTCGAATCGACGGCGATCCTCGGCTTTCTGCCGGCGTTGTCGCGCCATCTGCTCGGACAGGAACTGCAGTTGCCTTCGCTGGCGACATGGTGGTGCGGCGAACGGGCGGCGACCGAGGCAGTGCTGCCCGAACTGGGCACCAGCGTGATCAAACCAACCCACCCGACGCCGGGGACGGGCGCGGTGCTTGGCAAGTCGCTGACGCGGCGCGAGCTGGACGAATGGGCCGGCCGGATCGTGCGTCAGGGCGACGAATACACGGTGCAGGCCTACCTGCCGCTCTCGCAAATGCCGACCTGGAAAACCACCCGCGGCGGCGACCGGATCGTGCCGCGGTCGGCCATGCTGCGCGTGTTCGCGGTGGCGGATGGTCCGCAATCGTGGCGCGTGTTGCCCGGCGGCTTGACACGCATTGCTGGCGCCGAACTCGACATCGCCTCGATGCAACGCGGCGGCAGCAGTGCCGACACCTGGGTGATGACGCAAGGCGAGGTCGACGCAACCAGCCTGCTGCAGCATGAACAGCCGGCCGCGACCGTGTCGCACCGCAGCCGCAACAGCACCACCAGCCGCGCGGCGGAAAACCTGTTTTGGCTGGGACGCTACACCGAACGCACCGAGAATACGACGCGGCTGGCGCGGCTGACCCTGGAAAGCCTGTACGGCGAAGACCAGAATTCACGACCGCTGCTGGTCTGGCTGGGCGAACTCGCGGTCGCCCATGCGCTGGTGCTGCCGGCAGTGCCGCCCCCGACGCAGGCCCGCCGCGTGTTCCAGCGCTCGCTGATCTCCGCATTGAACGATCCGAAACAGACCAGCGTCGGCTACAACCTGTCGGGCCTGCTCGGGGCTGCCTCCGCCGTCCGCGAGCGCCTGTCGCTGGAGCAATGGAAGGTGATCGTGCTGGCGGAAAAGCAGTTCGTGCAGGAGTGCGCCGGCGCCGGGGAAGACGGCGACTACTCGTCGGTCGAGGCTTTGCGCGCGCTCGAAAACCTGTCGGGGCACACCGCGGCGATGACGGGCGCCCAGACCGACCGCATGACGCGGGACGATGGCTGGCGGCTGCTGTCCAGTGGCCGCCACCTGGAGCGGCTCGGTTTTTTGTCCTCGGCATTGGCACATGCGTTCGACACCGGAGCCGTGTTCGACGAAGGCGGGTTCGAGGCGCTGATCTCGCTGTTCGACAGCACCATCACCTTCCACGCCCAATACCAGCAGCGTCATGACATCCCGGCCCTGCTCGACCTGCTGATTCTCGACCGCGACAACCCGCGGTCCCTTGGCTGGGTGGCGCAGACGTTGCGCGGTCGGCTCGCCAAACTGGCCGGCAGCGCGCCGGGCAAGGTGCCCGAGATCGCCCTGACCGTACCGGATCCCGAGACCTGGTCGCTGGAAAAGATCTGCGAGCGCGACGCGGATGGGCGCTACGGTCAGTTGCTTGCGCTGCTCGCGCACTGCGCTGAAACGGTCTACAAGCTCTCCGACGATCTCGGCGCGCGCTACTTCACCCACTCCGGCCAGGCGCGGCACAGCGTCGGCGCCTGAAACCGAGGCACCGGAGCACCGTCATCATGCTGCTGCGCGTCATCCACGAAACCACCTATGACTACGCGCCGCGCGTCAAGACGGCGCAGCATGTGGCTCACCTGAAGCCGCGTGACGACGCCCAGCAGCAGGTTCTGAGCCATCGCCTCACCGTGACGCCGGCGCCGGCGCAGCACACTGAAAGCATCGACGTGTACGGCAACACGCGCGCCTTCTTCAACCTGGCC
>JAYUHN010000064.1:0-2525 GCA_043766965.1 Ramlibacter sp.
AGATCCCTTCCTGGCCGGTTTGTATCGCGTTCACCCGAATCGTATTGTTACATTGTTCCTGTTGCAAATGTGTGAGTTGCACATTTAAATAGAGCCACAAGGTACTCAGTTATGACGACTTCCAGCACTCAAGCCCTGCAGGGCACGGCTCTCGACCAGGAGCAGAGCCTGCTGCTGGGCGCTGTCGATGCATTGCTTGCGCCCCTGGCTCAGCTGTGTCTGGCGAAGGGGCTCACCATCCAGGCGGTTGAGGAGCGTTTGCGCGTCGCCTTCGTGCAGTCGGCCATCGGGGCGCACGGGCACCTTCCGCCGCAGCGTCTCACCAGCCGCATCAGCGCCAGCACAGGCCTGACGCGGCGCGAAGTCTCCCGCCTGCAGGCGGAAGGCCTGGACCAGGCCGCGCATCGCAAGCCCCGTCCTTCCTCCGCCACCGAACTGTTCACCCGCTGGTCCTGTGAGCCCGGCCTGCGGGGTGCCGACGGCAGGCCGGTCGCCCTGCCACGCCTGGGACCGCCGCCCAGCTTCGAGCACCTGGCCCAGTCGGTGACGCAGGACGTCCATCCGCGCAGCCTGCTGGACGAGTTGTGCCGCCTGGGGCTGGCGGAGTGCGACCCCGAATCCGATCGTGTGTGCCTGCTGAAGGACGCGTTCGTGCCCCGTGGCGACTGGGCCCGGATGACCGGCTTCCTGGCCGACAACGTCGGCGACCATTTGCGCAGCGCCAGCGTCAACGTGCTGGGCTCGGGCAAGGAACACCTGGAACAGTCGATCTTCGCCGACGAGCTTTCGGTCCAGTCGCTGCAGGCCTTCAGGGACCTGATGGCCGCGCAGTGGCGGCACATGCTCAAAAGCGTGGCGCCTCGGCTGGAACAACTGATCGAAGCCGACCGGCAGGCCGGGCGGGTCCAGAACCAGCGCGTTCGCGTTGGCCTGTACACATGGTCGCAACCCATGACCGGACCGACACGACATCTGGCGCTCGTGCCGCAGACCGGGTCCATCGTGCCGCTGCGCCGGGCTCGACCGAAGGACAGGACATGACACGCTTTTCTATCGCGCAAACCGCTCGGCTGACCCGGCGCTGGGTCGCGGCGCTGAGCCTGGGCGTGGTTACCGTCTTGGCGATCAATGCCTGCGGAGGCGGCGGCGATGTGGCTGGTGTCGGCTCAGGCGGTACCGGTTCGTTCAGTGTGGGAACCATCACCGGGTTCGGCTCGGTGTTCGTCAACGGACAGCGTTACGACGACAGTGGCGCCAGTGTCAGCGACGAGGACGGGCCGCGCAGCCGGGCCGACCTGAGGCTGGGAATGGTCGTCACGGTGCAGGCCAGTGTCAGCGCAAGCGGCAGCGCGACGGCCAGCAGCTTCGTGTTCGACAGCGAATTGCTGGGCCCGGTGGACGCCGGATCGCTCAACACCGGCGGCAAGAGCTTCGCCATCCTGGGACAAAAGGTTGTCGTCGCTGCCGGCACCGTCTTCGACCCGCAGTTGCCACTGGGCTTGACCAGTATCCGCGAGGGCCAGACGCTGGAGGTGCATGGCTATGTCAACCCGCTCGCCAACGAATTGCAGGCCACCTTGATCTCGCCGGCAAGCGGCGCGTCCAAATACAAGATCAGCGGCACTGTGAGCAGCCTGCAGAACGGCGCCCGGACGTTCCGGATCGGCACAGCGACAGTCAGCTATGCCGGGCTGGATGGCCCAGAGCTTCCGCCAGGCCTGGCCGATGGGGCTTTGGTGAAGATACGGCTGGCGCCGGTTGGACCGGGCGCGGCCGGCGCCAGACAAGCAACCACGCTTCGCGCCAACAACGCGACCATTGCGGACCAGGCGAAAGCCGACGTCGAGGGCTTGATCACCAGCTTCACTTCAGCGTCCCGGTTCAATGTGGGAACGATCCCCGTCGACGCGCGCAATGCGAGCTTTCCTGCCGGAACGACAGGGCTCGGGCTGGGAGCCCGGGTCGCAGTCAAGGGCGCGGTGTCCGCCGGAACTCTGGTGGCCCGGCAGGTGAAGCTCGAAGACCCGAAGGCGGAGATCGAAATCGAACTCCTGGGAGCGGTCTCCGCACTGGACAAGGTTGCGAAAACCTTTGTGCTGCGCGGTGTGACCGTGAGTTACGCAGGCGCTGTGCAATTCAAGAAAGGCGGCCCGGCCGACCTGCGCGACGGCGCGAAGGTCGAGGTCAAGGGCCAGATCGCGGCCAACGGGACGGTTGTTGACGCCTCCCAGATCGAATTCGACGACTAAAAAACGAACGCGAAGTTGAAAGCTTGTTTCCCCCATCCCGCGCAGCAATCGACGTGCGCACTTTTGAAAGCGAGTCCTGTATGAAAACCAATCGAATCTCGAGCGAATTGCCGGCGCTTGTGCGCGGGCGCAACCTGCTGGCGGCCTTGTTCGCAACCGTGGCACTCGCGGCCTGCGGCGGCGGTGGCGGCGGCGGTGGGGCCAGCGAAACACCGGCTGCGGGCGCCGCCGCACCTGCGACAACTGCTGCCGCCGGGACCGAGATGCTGAGTCAGG
>JAYUHN010000065.1:0-40443 GCA_043766965.1 Ramlibacter sp.
CGATTGCGCCCGCAACTGGCTGCGCGCCGCCTTGGCTGTTTCCGCCTCCATGACGCCGCGCAAGGTTTCCCCCTGGGCGTCGAGGGCTTCGAAGGAATACGCGGGCATGAAAGCATTATCCGGATTCGCGGACCGGGCTTGCGCGCTGCGGGCGAAATCAGGCCTGACGCAGGCGGAAGCGCTGCAGCTTTCCCGTTTCGGTGCGCGGCAGGCTGGCGACGAACTCGACTTCACGCGGATATTTGAACGGGGCGATGCTGCCCTTCACGTGGTCCTGCAACGTCTTCACCATCGCATCGCCGGCGGCATGCCCCGGCTTGAGGACGCAGAAGGCCTTGACGATCATGCCGCGCATCTCATCGGGCTTGCCGACCACGCCGCACTCCAGCACGGCGGGGTGGCGCAGCAGCGCGTCCTCGACCTCCGGGCCAGCCACGTTGTACCCGGCAGTGATGATCATGTCGTCGGCGCGGGCCTGAAAGAAGAAATAGCCGTCATCGTCTTGCATGAATGCATCGCCGGGGAAGTTCCAGCCGGCGCGCACGTAGCTGGCCTGGCGCGGGTCGTCGAGGTATTTGCAGCCCGTGGGCCCGACGACGGCCAGCCTGCCGACGGTTCCCCGCGGCAATTCGACGCCGTCATCGTCGACCACGCGCGCCTGGTAGCCGGGGACGACCTTGCCCACGGCGCCGCGCCGGACCTCTTGCGGCGCGGACGAAATGAAGATGTGGAACATCTCCGTGGCTCCGATACCGTCCGTCATCTCGATGCCGCTTGCCTCCTTCCAGAGCTGCCGGGTCGCATCCGGCAGGCCCTCCCCGGCGCTTACGCAGGCGCGCAGGCTGACGACGCCGGACTGCCGTGCAAACGGCGCCATCTGGCGGTAGAAAGTCGGCGCCGTGTAGCAGATCGTCGCGCCAATTTCGTTGATGGTGCGCACCATGGACTCCGGCGTGTACGGGGAGTCGGGAAAGT
Source organism: Ramlibacter sp. (assembly GCA_043766965.1). Taxonomy (GTDB): domain Bacteria; phylum Pseudomonadota; class Gammaproteobacteria; order Burkholderiales; family Burkholderiaceae_C; genus Ramlibacter. The sequence continues at coordinate 976 of JAYUHN010000065.1, forward strand.
AGACGGACGCACCGGCCCACATCGGGAACACCAACAGCCCGCCGAGCCCGAATGTAAATGCCAGGGGAGGAGAGCCGACCACGATGTCGTCGGGAGTCGCGTGCAGGACGTGGCGCGGCCAGGTCTCGCAGGCAGAAAGCACATCTCGGTGGGTGTGGACCGCCGCCTTCGGCTTGCCCGTGGTGCCGGAAGTGAACGCCAGCAGCGCAATGTCATCGGCTGCGGTGGGGCATGCCAGCACATCGCCATGCGTTAAGGAAGGCGCAGACAGCGGCCCTTCGACGCCCGCCGCGGCGAAGGCAACCACGGTTCGCAATGCGGGTCGATCCAGCCGGGCGCGGTCCAGTTCGTCCAGCAGCGTCACCTCGCAGAAGGCCGCGACCGGTTGCGCCTTGTCCATGATGTCGCCGAGTTCCCGGGCGCGCAGCAGCGGCATCGTGGCGACGGCAACCAACCCTGCCTTGACGACGGCCAGCCAGGCCAACGCCAGGCCAACGGAGTTGCCGCCGCGCAGCAGCACGCGGTTTCCTGGTACGAGGTCAAGCTCCTGGGTCAGCAGGCGAACGATGGCATCCACCCGTTCGCGCGTTTGCGCGTAAGTCAGGGTCAGCCGACTGGAGCGCAGCAACGGGCGATCACCCCAGCCGCGGGCATCGGCTTTGTCGAGCAGTTTTTCCACGAGGTTCAATCCGTCGGGAAATTGCAGCTCCGGCCGTTCTCGGGTCAGTCGAGGAAGCTGCTCTGCCGGAGGCAGGCGCTCGTGGACGAAGCGGTCGGTCTGCGCGCTCACGTTCAGGCCGGATTCTCAAGGGGCGTCAGAACGTGCTTTTTCACTTCGTCGCTTGGTGTCTAAAAAGTTTAAGCGTGAACCAGTTGCTGTCAATAGGAGTCGTGGCGCGAACGGCCTCATAAATCGATGCTCATCTGCGGTGGAAAAACATCGGAATCAGCGGTTGGTCAGCAGCAATCTCGAGTTACATAAAGCTACAGTAAGTAACAATGCTGCAACAACTGCCGCTGCTTTGATCAATGCCCTATCGCCAATTTGACGTTGCCGAGCTGGAGGTGCCCCATGGGCTCTCGTGAGCACGTGCTGCAATCGGACGCGCTGCTTGACTGCCTGGTCGACATGGTCACGCCAATCTGCTCTTTCCAGAGACCGGACGGGGCAGTTTGTCGGTCAGCCGAACGGCTTTGATGGCGCGCTACACCGGGCTGGCGATCTTCGCGCGTCCCCGCTTCCTGTTCGACCGCAGCATCCCGCAGGGAGAACGCACCTCGGGCCATTGGTTCTGGGCCGTGGTGCGGGAGCAGCTTCCGTTGTGTCGCGACATCCTCGCGGCAGCGCTGCTGATCAACCTGTTCGGCTTGGCCTTGCCGCTGTTTTCGATGGACGTCTATGACCGCGTGGTCCCGAACTTCACCGTCGAAACGCTCTAATGCTTGCCCTGGGAATGTCGCTGGTGCTGGGCATGGACTACGCGCTGAGGATGGTGCGGGGCTATTTCGTCGATTTAACCGGTACCCGGATCGATGTCCGTATGTCGGCCTCGATCATGGAGCGCGTGCTCGGCATGAAGCTCTCCGACCGGCCGCCGTCGGTCGGCGCCTATGCCGCTTCCCTGCAGTCCTTCGAATCGGTGCGGGACGTGATTGCGTCGGCAACGGTCACTGCCGTGATCGACCTTCCCTTCGCACTCATCTTCATGGCGGTGTTGGTCTGGGGAGCCAGTCGGCGGACCGGGTGATGAAATCGATGCGATGGGAGCGGATCGGCAACCACTGGCTCATTGTCGAGGAAACAACGTCCAATAGCCCGTAAGGGCAATTGACGGGGCCGGTAGCGTGCCTACAGAATGGCCCTATGGACGTTCAGCCGCGTAAGATCAATTGCACGCTGGTCAGCCACCTCCGCTTTCAACCGCGACTGCATACCAACGATGCTCTACAAATTTAAATCGAAAGCCACGGGTGACCTCATCATGCTGGAGCCGAACGGGCGCCAGTTGCTGCAGATCATCGGCAAGGACCCGGCTCCCAAGGGGATCATCGAGCCAACGCAGATGGCGGCCGCGATTCTGGCCGTGGAATCGGCGCTGGCAAGGGAGGAAGTCGAGTCCAAGAATGCCGACAATGCCGCGCCCGCCAACGCCGACAAGCCGGCGCGCGGAGATGGCATTTCGTTGCGCCAGAGGGCCGTTCCGTTCCTGGACATGTTGCGTCGCGCGGAAAAAGCCGGCCAGGACATCGTCTGGGGCGTGTAGCGCGACGCTCCGCGCCGCCCCGGCCTCAGTCCACCTTGGCGCCGGAATCCTTCACCACCCGAGCCCATTTCCTGTGCTCGCTATCGATCAGGCGAGCGAATTCAGCCGGCGTGTTGCCGCTGGGAATTGCTCCCTGCGCAAGCATCTTTTCCTTGATAGCGGGTGTGTTCAGCAATTTGGCGACCTCCTGCTGAATCCGGTTCACGATCTCCGTCGACGTGCCGGCCGGAGCCAGCAGCCCGAACCATGAACTCGCGTCGAAGCCCTTCAGCCCGGCGGCCTGCTCGATCGTCGGCACATCGGGCAACGCGGCGGAGCGCTGGGCGCTGGTGACCGCGAGGGCCTTCAACTTACCTGCCTTGATCTGCGGCATCGACGAGGGCAGGTTGTCGAACATCACGTCCATCGTTCCGCCGACCATGTCCAGCAAGGCCGGACCCGATCCGCGATAGGGGAAGTGCACCATGTAGATGCCGCTCATGCTCTTGAACAATTCGCCTGAAAGATGGATGGAGGTGCCGTTTCCGCTGGAAGCCATGTTCAGCGTCCCTGGATGGGCCTTGGCATACCGGATGAAGTCGGCCGCGGTGTTGATGCCCATGCGGCGTGCCTTCTCGGTCTGCATCACCATCACGTTGGGTACGCCGGCCACCAGCGTGATCGGCGCGAAATCCTTGATCGGGTCGTAGGGCAGTCTGTCATACAGCGCGCGGTTGATTCCATGCGTACCCACGGTGCCCATGAGCAAGGTGTAGCCATCGGGCGCCGATCTGGCGACGATTTCTGCGCCGACGTTGCCGCCCGCGCCGGTCCGGTTGTCGACGATGAACTGCTGGCCAAAAGCCTTCGACAGTTCGGGGGCGATCGCTCGCGCAAGGATGTCGGTGGTGCCGCCGGCAGCGAACGGAACGACGATGCGGACCGGCTTGGTCGGCCAGTTGCCCTGCGCGGCGGCAGGAAGGGCGGCGCAACCGACAATGCAGGCGGCAAGTGCCAGGGCGGCACGCCGTATGGTGCGGGCAGGTCGGTTCAATGCAATCTCCAGAAAAGGTTGACCGCCTCATGCGGCCATGTCATTTTCGTGCAAGGGCGCAGCGACGTGTCACTTGTAGCTGCGCGCGTCTTCGATCACCTTGCCGTCGTTCGGCAGGCTCCCCGGTGAGAGCACCTGCACCTCGCCCCGCAGCTTGGTGACGTCCCGGATGGCCTGCCCGATGCGCTGAACCAGTCCCTCCGGCGAAGCGCCCACTTCCACCTGCAACGTCATCACGTCGTTCGCCATTTCGCCGCTGACAACCAGCCTCGCACGCAACACTTCCGGAAAGCGCCGCGCGATGTCGGCCACCTGCGCGGGATGCACGAACATGCCGCGGATCTTGGTGGTCTGGTCGGCCCGGCCCAACCATCCCTCGATGCGCTGGTTGGTCCTGCCGCTGGGGCAGAGCCCCGGCAGGACAGCGGAGAGGTCGCCAGTGCCGAAACGCAGCAGCGGATAGTCCGGGTTGAGCGTTGTCACGACCAGCTCTCCAACCTCTCCTTCCGGCACCGGATCGCCGGTGCCGGGCCGCACGATCTCGACGATCACGCCTTCATCGACCACCAGTCCGCTGCGGGGCGCGGTTTCATAGGCGATCGAGCCGACGTCGGCGGTGGCATAGCACTGGTACCCCTGGATGCCGCGTTCGGCGAGCCAGTCACGCAGGCTGGGCGGAAAGGCCTCGCCTCCGACCATGGCCTTCTTCATGCTGGTCAAGGGCACGCCCAGTTCGGCTGCCTTGTCGACAATGATTTTCAGGAAACTCGGCGTTCCGACATAACCCGCCGGGCGCAGCTCGGAGATGGCTGTGACCTGCTGCTCGGTTTGCCCGGTGCCGCCGGCAAAGACGGTGCAATCCAGGGCATGGGCGCCGGTTTCCATCATCGAGCCGGCCGGCACGAAGTGGTAGCTGAAGCAGTTGTGGATCAAATCGCCGCGCCGGAACCCCGCTGCAAACAGGGCGCGGGCAAGCCGCCAGTAATCCGGCCGCGCCCCTTGCGGCTCGTAGATCGTCCCGGGACTGGCAAACACACGGGGCATCTGTTGGCCGTAGCCGATGGCGCTGAAGCCGCCGAAGGGGTCGGATCCGCGCACCTTGAGTTGCATTTCGAGCAGCTCGTGTTTGCGGATGACGGGCAGCTTCGCCAGGGCGACGCGGCTGGTCACGGCGGACGCGTCGAAGCCTTCAAGCAAGCGTGCAAAGGCCGTGCTGCTGCGCTGCGCATGCGCCACCTGGTCCGGCAGGGCGGCAAGCAACCCGGCCTCGCGCCGGGACGGCTCGCGCGCTTCCAGTGCGTCGTAGAAATCTGTCATCCCGCTTCCTCAGGCCAGCCAGCGCTTGCGGCGCTTGTAGCTTTTGACGTCGCGGAAATTCTTGCGCGCACCGCCACCGACGCCCAGATAGAACTCCTTCACGTCCTCGTTTGTCGCCAGTTCCGCCGCCGGCCCGTCCATCACGACCCGTCCGTTCTCCATGATGTAGCCGTAGCTCGAGTAGCGCAGCGCCATGCTGGTGTTCTGCTCGGCCAGCAGGAAGGTGACCCGTTCCCTGGTGTTGAGGTCCTTCACGATTTCAAAGACTTCTTCGACGATCTGCGGCGCCAGTCCCATCGACGGTTCGTCCAGCAGCACCATGCTGGGGCCGGCCATCAGGGCGCGCCCGATCGCACACATCTGCTGCTCGCCTCCGGAGGTGTACGCGGCCTGCGATGTCCGGCGCAGCTTCAGCCGCGGAAAGTAGGAGTACACCTTCTCGAGGTTGGCGGCGACCTCAGCCTTGTTGCGGCGGGTGTACGCCCCGGTGAGCAGGTTCTCTTCGATCGTGAGGTGGGCGAAGCAGTGCCGGCCTTCCATTACCTGCACCACGCCCCGCTGCACCAGGTCGGCTGGCGTCAGGTTTTCGATCCGCTCCCCGCGCAATTCGATCGATCCCTTGGTCACCGCGCCGCGCTCTGCTTTCAGCAGGTTCGACACGGCCCGCAGCGTCGTGGTCTTGCCAGCCCCGTTGCCGCCCAGGATCGCGACGATGCTGCCTTCAGGCACGCTCAGCGAGACGCCCTTGAGGACCAGGATCACGTGGCTGTAGATGACCTCGATGCCGTTGACGTTCAGGACGATGTTTTCAGTGCTCATGGCGGCCGCGAATCAGGGTCGGATAACAGATCGATTCAAGACTGGCAATCGGCGGACGTCCTGCGCGTCATCTTCTTGTCGGCGAGGTATTTCTCCGCGCCGGCTTTCACCATCGGCTTGATGATCTGTTCGTCGGCCTGCAGGAAGTCCGAGCTGAAAACCCATTTGCTGCCGTCCCAGGTCTGCACCCGGGCCCATGTGGAGCCCATGTGGTCGGCGCAACTCGTGGCCAGCGGCCGCAGCACGCCGGCGAAGCCCAGCGCGTCCAGGCGCTTCTGGTCCAGCGAGAGATTCTCCAGGCCCCAGCGCACCTGCTCGCCGGTCATGACCTTGCCCTTGCCGTACCGTTCCTGCGCGCGGCGCACCGCTTCGATCGACAGCATCTGGATGATGAGCCCACGGGTGTACAGCACCTGCCCGACTTCGTCCTTGGGACCGGTGCCCTGGCCCTTGTCGTGCACGTACTTCAGGATGTCCTGGATCACCTTGGGCTGCTGACCCGAGGTGTTCAGTGCCAGCGCGTTGTAGCCCTTGGCCCCTTCACCCACGTCCTTCACGTCCGGCTCGGCGCCGGCCCACCAGACGCCGTACATCTTGTCGCGCGGATAGCCTGTCGCCTGCGCTTCCTTCAGCGCCGTGGAATTCATGACGCCCCAGCCCCACAACAACACGTAGTCGGGACGCATCTGGCGCACCTGCAGCCAGGCCGCCTTCTGTTCGACGCCGGGGGCGGTGACAGGAATCAATTCGAGGTTGAAGCCATGCGCGCGGGCCCGTTCCTGCAGCAGCGCGATCGGCTCCTTGCCGAATGGGGAATCGTGATAGACCAGCGCGATCTTCTTGCCCTTGAGCTTGTCCAGGCCGCCTTCCTTGTTGCCGATGTGCTGGATCAGGATGTCGGCGCCGGTCCAGTAGCTTCCCATCAGCGGGAAGTTCCACTTGAACGCCTGCCCGTCCTGCGACACCGATAGGCCATACCCCAATGTGAGCAGCGGAATCTTGTCGGTCGGCACCTTCTCGGTCAGGGCAAAGGTGATGCCCGTGGCTTGCGGGTCGAACAGCGCGACGCCGGGACGGCCTTTGAGGCGCTCGTAGCATTCGACGCCGCGGTCGGTTGCGTATCCGGTTTCGCATTCCTCGTAAGTGAGCTTGACCCCGTTGATCCCGCCGTCCCGTGCGTTGATCATCTTCAGGTAGTCCTGCTTGCCGTTGGCCCACGGCGTGCCGTTCGGTGCGTAAGGCCCGGTCCGGTACGACAGCAACGGGAAGAACTGCTCCTTGGCCTGCGCGAACGCGGCGGGCGCAAGGATCGAAGTCAAGCCGGCGGCGAGCAGGGCGGCCAGCAGGAATTTGCGAAGCTTCATGAATGTCTCCTGGGTGTGAAAAGGCGAAGCGCGGAAAAAGAGGAATTCCAGTAAGCGCCCAAAGCGATCGATGGGCATCGGTAATTGCGAGCAATCGGGGAGCGCGTCATGATGTCAATGCGGAAAGGGCCAGACGCGTAGTTTCTGTTTGCCGGTCGACCAGAGTTTTGCCAGGCCATGCGGCTCGACGACCAGGAACCAGACGATCAGCCCGCCGAAAATCATCAATTCCGCGTGCGAGATACCGGCCGTTCCGATGGTGATGCCGAACAAGCTCGCCGCCATTGGCAGGAACTGGCTCAACGCGATCGGCAGGACCACGATGAAGCCGGCCCCGAAAATAGCGCCCATGATCGAGCCGAGTCCGCCGATGATGACCATGAACAACAAGCGGAACGACAGGTCGACCGAGAAGGCGGCCGGCTCCCATGCGCCCAGGTACACGAACGCCCACAAGCCCCCGGCGACTCCGATGATGAAAGAGCTCACCGCGAACGCGCTGAGCTTGGCGTACATCGGGCGGATGCCGATCACTGCCGCGGCAACGTCCATGTCCCGGATGGCCATCCACTCGCGGCCGATCGCGCCCCGCACCAGATTTTTGGCGAGCAGGGCGATGACGGCGAGGATGACCAGGCAGAACCAGTACTTGCTGACAGCGCTGTCGACGGGCAGGCCGAACACCTGCAGGGTGTTGACCGACACCGAACCCGACGGCGAATCGTTGGTCAGCCACTTGATGCGCAGGAACATCCAGTCGCTGAAGAATTGCGCCGCCAGCGTCGCGACCGCCAGGTACAGGCCCTTGACCCGCAGGCTGGGCAGCCCGAACAGGATGCCGAACGCAGTCGCGCAAAGCCCCCCCAGGATCAGCGCGACCACCAGCGGCATGCCCGGTACGCGGACAAAGAAGTTGTAGGCGCCATAGGCCCCCACGGCCATGAAAGCGCCGGAGCCGAGCGAGATCTGGCCGCAGTAGCCGACCAGGATATTCACCCCCAGGGCCGCCAGCGACATGATCAGGAACGGGATCAGGATGGCGCGAAACAGGTAGTCGCTGGCGAGCAGCGGCACCACCGCGACGGCGGCGACGAGGAGCAGCGCGATGAAGAGGCGATCCTGCGCGATCGGAAAGATCTGCTGGTCGGCGCGGTAGCTGGTCTTGAACTGGCCGTTTTCGCGGTAGATCATGGATTTAATCAGTTGGGGTCAGAGCACATTTACTGCGCAAATCGTGATCTGACCCACAAGGTTTCACACTCGATCGATGATCTTCTCGCCGAACAGCCCCTGTGGCCGGATCAGCAGCACCGCCAAAGCCAGGACGTAAGCAAACCAGATCTCGATGCCGCCGCCGACCATCGGTCCGATATAGACCTCGGACAGCTTTTCGCCGACGCCGATGATCAGCCCGCCGAGGATCGCGCCGGGCACCGACGTGAGGCCGCCGAGGATGACGACGGGCAGCGCACGCAGAGCCACTGTGGCCAGCGAAAACTGAACGCCGAGCTTGCTGCCCCAGATCATCCCCGCGACCAGCGCCACCACACCCGCGACGCACCAGACGATCACCCAGATGCGGCCCAGCGGGATGCCGATCGACTGCGCCGCCTGATGGTCATCGGCGACTGCGCGCAAGGCGCGGCCGGTGCCGGTCTTCTGGAAAAACAAGCTGAGCAAAAGTACCAGCACCGCAGCGATCATGGCCGCGTACAGGTCTTCCTTGTTGATCAGGATGCCGCCCTGGAACACCTGGTCCAGCACGAAGATCGGATCCTTTGGCATGCCGATGTCGATCTTGTAGATGCTGCTTCCGAACAGCGTCTGGCCCAGCCCCTCCAGAAAATACGCGATGCCGAGCGTCGCCATCAGCAGCGTCGCTCCTTCCTGGTTGACCAGGTGCCGCAGCACCAGTCGCTCGACCAGCCAGGCGACCACGAACATCAGCGCTCCCGCGACCCCGAAGGCAAGCACGTTGGCGGCGGCCGTGTTCGACAGTCCGGTCCACTGCGGAATCCATTCCGAAAAGCGGGCCATGGCCAACGCCGCGAACAGCACCATCGCGCCCTGCGCGAAGTTAAACACGCCCGACGCCTTGAAGATCAGGACGAAGCCGAGCGCGACCAGCGAATACAGCATGCCTGCCATCAAGCCGCCAAGCAGGGTTTCCAGGAAAAATGCCATCTGCGGGTGTCGCTAGTGGGTGGTGCCGAGATAGGCGCGGATCACGTCTTCGTTGTTGCGGACGTCGCCCGGCGCGCCGTCGCCGATCTTCTTGCCGTAGTCCAGCACCACCACGCGGTCGCTGATGTCCATCACCACCCCCATGTCGTGTTCGATCAGGACGACCGTGGTGCCGAATTCGTCGTTCACGTCCAGCACGAACCGGCACATGTCCTGTTTCTCCTCGACGTTCATGCCGGCCATCGGTTCGTCCAGCAGCAGCATCTGCGGCTCCATCGCCAGGGCGCGCGCCAGGTCGACCCGTTTTTGCAGCCCGTAGGAAAGCTGGCCGACCGGGGTCTTGCGAAAAGGCTGGATCTCCAAGAAGTCGATGATGTGCTCGACGAACTCGCGGTGCCGCATCTCTTCGCGCTCGGCGGGTCCGATCCGCAATGCCTGCATCAGCAGATTGCTCCTGATCTTCAGGTTGCGCCCGGTCATGATGTTGTCCAGCACGCTCATGCCCTTGAACAACGCGAGGTTCTGGAAGGTGCGTGCAACGCCCATCTCGGCCACCTGCCTGCTGTTCATGTGCTGGAAGGTGCGACCCCGGAACGTGATGCTGCCCTGTTGCGGCTGGTAGACACCGTTGATGCAGTTGAGCATCGAACTTTTGCCTGCGCCGTTGGGACCGATGATGGCGCGAATTTCGTGCTCGCGCACGTTGAAGGAAATGTCGCTGAGCGCCTGGACGCCGCCGAACGCCAGGGAGATGCTTTGGACGTCCAGGATCACTTCACCAAGCTTGCGCCCGGCAGCAGCGAGACCTGCGGGCGCCGCGCTGGTCGCGGCGGGCTCGGCCATGGTCTTCATGCGGCCGCCTTCACCGACGGGAACGTTTTCGTGTCTGCGATCCTGAGCGTCGCGCTGACGCTGCCGGTGCGGCCGTCCTCGAACTTCACCTGGGTCTCGATGTACTGCTCGGTGCGGCCGCTGTACAGCGCGTCAACCAGCAACTGGTACTTTTCGGCGATGAAGCCGCGCCGGACCTTGTTGGTGCGCGTCAACTCACCATCGTCCGCGTCCAGCTCCTTGTGCAGGACCAGGAAGCGGCTGATCTGGGAGCCCGCGAGCCGTTGGTCGAGCGAGAGGTCGGCGTTGACTTTCTCGACGCACTCGCCGATCAGCTGGTACACCTCGGGCTTTTGCGCCAGGTCGGTGTAGCCCGCGTAAGGCAGATTGCGGCGCTCCGCCCAATTGCCCACGGCGTCGAAATCGATGTTGATCATGACGCAGACCTGCGAGCGCAGGTCGCCGTAGGCCACGACTTCCTTGATGTACTGGAAGAACTTCAGTTTGTTCTCGACGTATTTCGGGGCAAACATGGCGCCATCGTTGGCGCCGCCGCTGATTCGGCCCACGTCCTTGACCCGGTCGATGATCTTCAGGTGCCCCTGTGCATCCAGAAAACCGGCGTCGCTGGTGTGATACCAACCGTCGGCAGTGAGCACTTCGGCGGTTGCCTGCGGATTCTTGTAATACTCCTTGAGCAGCCCGGGTGAACGCACGAGGATCTCGCCGTTGTCCGCCACCTTGATTTCGACTCCGCTGATCGGAATGCCGACAGTATCGGCCCGGGCCTGGTCGTCGGGCTGCAGGCAGACGAAGACCGCGGTTTCCGTGGAGCCATAAAGCTGCTTGAGGTTGACGCCGATGGAGCGGTAGAAGGAAAACAGTTCCGGCCCGATTGCCTCGCCCGCGGTATAGGCCACCCGGACACGCGAAAAGCCCAGGTTGTTGCGCAGCGGCCCGTAGACCAGGGCGTTGCCCAAGGCGTACTTGAGGCGGTCGGCCGCTGCGACCGGTTTTCGATCCATCAACGCCGGTCCCACCCGCCGTGCGAGCTTCATCAACGCGTGGAACAGCTTGCGCTTGATGGCGCTGGCGTCTTCCATCCGGATCATGACCGTGGTCAGCAAGCCTTCGAAGACCCGTGGCGGCGCGAAATAATAGGTGGGGCCGATCTCCTTCAGATCGATCGTCACGGTGGCGGCCGATTCCGGGCAATTGACGATATAGCCGCAGGCAAGCCACTGCGCATAGCTGAAGATGTTCTGGCCGATCCATGCGGGCGGCAGGTAGGCGAGCACTTCTTCCTTCTCGGTGAGCTGGTCGAATTGCGCGCCGGCCAGCGCACGATCGAGCAGGCTGCGGTGGGTGTGCACCACCCCCTTCGCGCTGCCGGTGGTGCCGGACGTAAAGAACATCGCCGCGACATCGTCAGGCCGGGCCTTCTCGACCTCGCCTTCGAAAAAAGCAGGATGCGTTCCGGCGAATTGCCGGCCCTGCTTGATCAGGGCGTCGATCGAGTCGAGCCCGGGATCGCTGTAGTTGCGCAGCCCGCGCGGATCGTCGTACCAGATCGACTGAAGCTGCGGATATTCAGCCCGCACTTCGAGCAGCTTGTCGACCTGCTCCTGGTCTTCGGCGAAAGCGAACCGCACGTCGGCGTTGCCGATCGGGAACACGCATTCCGCTGTCACCGCATCCTGGTACAGCGGTATCGGCACTGCGCCGAGCGACTGAGCGGCCAGCATGGTGGCATACAGGCGCGGCCGGTTCGCGCCGATCACGGCGATATGTTCGCCGCGGGTCAGTCCCGCTTGGTGCAGCCCGCATGCCAGGTGTTCGACCAGCCGCGCCATGTCGAGCCAGCTATGGCTTTGCCAGATGCCGTACTCCTTTTCGCGCATCGCGGTATCCGCGGGACGCTGCGCCGCATGCTGCAGCAGCAGTCGCGGGAACGTTGTCTCCATGGGTGCGATCCTCGGGTTCTGACGACGGGCCTGGACTTGCGAATGCTAGGAGCGGGTTTGACGCCGTGCTGTCTTTACAACGACAATCCTAGGGAATCTCCTAGTAGGGCCTGTCCGGGTGCGGATTGGACGGCGGCGCCACGCAACCCTGCCTTCCCGCGATGGCCGAAAAAGTTCCTCTCTACCAGCGGCGACGCGACCCGACACCGGGTGAGCTCGCCGGCATTCCATGGCTGCGCGTGCTGCCGCCCGGCGAGCGCGATCGTGCCGCGCGGGACGTCACGGTCGGGGACGCGCTGCCGGGTGACTACGTCTGTCGCATCGGACGACCGGTCACCTACTGGTTCGGCGTGGTCGAGGGGCTGCTCAAAATGAGCAGCGACAACGCGCAAGGCCAGACCATGACCTTTACCGGTGTGCCTCCGGGCGGCTGGTTCGGCGAAGGCACCGCGCTCAAGCGGGAGGCCTACCGCTACAACATCCAGGCGTTGAGAAAAAGCGTGGTGGCCGGCCTGCCCGTGGACACGTTCCACCGCTTGCTGGATCACTCGATCGGCTTCAACCGCTTCATCATGGACCAGTTGAACGAGCGGCTCGGGCAGTTCATCGCCGCGCGTGAGATCGACCGCATGGGCAACCCGGATGTGCGCGTGGCACGCAGCCTTGCGGCGCTCTTCAACCCGATCCTCTATCCGGGCGTTGGCGAAATCTTGCGCATCACGCAGCAGGAACTTGCATACCTGGTGGGCTTGTCGCGGCAACGCGTGAACGAATCGCTGGCCGTGCTTCATGCGCAAGCCATGATCCGTGTGGAGTACGGCGGTTTGCGTGTCCTGAACCTGGAAGCGCTGCGTTCGAGCGGTGTTCATGCCAATGTCGGCGCGCAGCCATCCCCGGCGATTGCGTTGCATCCTGTTTTTCCATGACGATGGCATCTCGATGACCGACGACACCAACACGACGCGCCTGAACAAGCGCATGTCGGAACTGGGCATCTGCTCGCGGCGCGAAGCCGACGACTGGATTTCCAGGGGCTGGGTCCGGGTCGATGGCACGGTCGCGCCGATGGGGTTGCAGGTTGCTGCCGGCGCCCGGATCGACATCGATCCCAAGGCGCGCGGCCAGCAGGAGCAGCAGGTGACGATCCTGCTGAACAAGCCGATGGGCTATGTGAGCGGCCAGGCCGAAGATGGGCACCAGCCGGCTGTCACTTTGCTGGGTCCCCGCAGTCACTGGAACGGCGACCCTTCGCGGACGCGGTTTTCCCCTTCGCAATTGCGCGGTCTGGCGCCGGCCGGCCGGCTCGACATCGATTCGATCGGCTTGCTGGTGCTGACGCAGGATGGCCGCGTGGCGCGCCAGTTGATCGGCGAGGACTCGGGAATGGAGAAGGAATACCTGGTGCGCGTGAGTTATGGCGATGTCGCAGCCGATGTTCAAAAGTCATATCCGCCAACGCAGCTGGCGCGCTTGCGGCATGGCCTCAGCCTGGACGGAAAGGCGCTGAAGCCGGCCCGGGTCGAGTGGCAGAATGCCGAGCAATTACGGTTCGTCCTGACCGAAGGCAAGAAGAGGCAGATACGGCGCATGTGCGAGCAGGTCGGGCTGAAGGTGGTCGGGCTGAAGCGGATCCGCATCGGACAGGTGTTGCTGGGCGTGCTTCCGGTCGGACAATGGCGCTTTCTTGGGCCGCAGGAGCGCTTCTAAAGAGCGTCACACCGATGAAACACCTTGCCTTCGCCATGGCGGTTTCGGCGGCGTTGACCGCCGCGCCGGTCGTCGCGCAGCCGCAGGGCGGGACCGTGAACGCTATCTGCAGCACCGACCAGGCCTGGTGCGAACTGGCCGCGCAGGACTTCACTCGCGCGACGGGTTTGAAAGTTGCCCAGTCGCATAAGGCGACAGGGGAAGCGGCGGCGCAGTTGCGCGCGGAGGCGGCCAATCCCAAGACGGACATCTGGTGGGGTGGCACCGGAGACCCCTTCCTGCAAGCCGCGGAACTGGGGCTGCTCGAGCCTTACCGTCCGGCGTACCTGAACGACCTGTACGGCTGGAGCGTGCGGCAGTATGCGATGACGCAGAACATGGTCGGCGGCTTCTACACCAGCGCGATCGGCTTCGGCTACAACACCGAGGTGCTGAAGCGCAAGAAGCTGCCAGAGCCGCGCTGCTGGTCCGATCTGATCAAGCCTGAATACAAAGGCGAAATCGAAATCTCCCATCCCGCCACAAGTGGCACGGCCTACACCATTCTTGCCGGGTTGGTGCAGTTGATGGGCGAAGAGCCGGCGTTCGACTACCTGAAGAAGCTGCACCGCAACGTCAGCAACTACACGCGCAGCGGCCAGGCCCAGGCGCCCAATGTCGCCAAGGGCGAAGTCGGCATCGGCGTCAGTTTCATTTTCGGATTCGAGAAGTGGCGGCTGACGAACTACCCGGTGAAAACCGCCGCGCCTTGTGAAGGCACAAGCTACGAAGTCGGCGGAATCGCCTTGATCAAGGGCGCCCGCAACATGGCGAACGCCAAGCGCTATTACGACTGGCTTATGAGCCCGGCAGGGCAGTCGGTGGGTGCCAAGGGCGACAGCTTCCAGGTGCCCGCGAATCGTACGTTCAAACCCGATCCGAGGATTCCGCTGCTCGATGGTGTGCGGCTGATCAAGTACGACTTCGAGAAATACGGCAAGACTGCCGAAAGAAAACGGTTGCTGGAGCGATGGACCCGGGAAGTGGAGGCGCTGCCCCGCTGAGTTGTGCGCCCACTCAATAGATGAGTGTCATCGTGTGAGGCACTGTTCCCACGCAACTGCCCGACGGGCATGTGCCGGCCTGACCCGCAGCCATCGATCCATTGATGGTGTAGGTTTGCAGCGCTCCCGAGCCGGTTGCGTTCAGTGAAGTGCCACTGGGCCCGGCTGGCGGCGTCAGAAGGAGCGTGTAGTTCAAGCCGGCAATGGTGCCGCCGGTTGGACTGGCCGCCACGGTGTAAGGCAAGTAGCTGGTGCAGGTGGCTCCGAACGTTGTGCTGGCGGCCAGCGCGCCGCCAAATGCGACGTAGTTTCCGAATGCGACCGCCCCAGGGGCGCTCATGGAGCAGGTCGCCGGCGTTGCAATGTTCACCTGATAGATGCCGGAGGCGGTGGCTTGTGGCAAGGGACCATAACTGAGTGTCATGGTCACGAAATCGGTGTAGGTTCCGGCGGGGAAGCCGGTCTGACCGGGCGGAACACAGCCCCAAAAGTTATAGGACTGGCTCATGGGCCCCGTTGTCGCAAAGGCAATGCTGCCGCTGACGGCTGTACTGCCCTTCCACTGGCTTGCGCAAGAGCCGTCCACATAGGCGTCGTACCTGATATTGCTGACGTTGAACCTGGCCCGGTTGTTGACCCCGTTCGCATACAGGCCGTTATTGTTCACGTTGGAATAGCTGATGGTGGTTGGATCAGTACTCAGTCCGCGATTGCAGGTGACTGTGAAGCTTGTCTGCACGATGGTCGGCGTTCCCACCGTCGGGTCGTAGGCGGTTGAAAACCCGTTGGATGCAACCGAACAGGTGATCGCGGCGTGCGCGGAGACGCCCGCGAACAGCAGCAACCCAGCCGCCAACCATCGATGAATGGTGCTCATCATCTCGTCACTCCTTTGCACTGCAAGGGGCCGAGTCGGACGATTTCATCGTTAGACGCGGGCGGCATCTCCACTGCGAAGTTGCACTCCTTACCCTGCCAGGTCAACTTGACGCGGTTGCTCGACCGCAAACCGGTGACGAAGGATTCACCCCGCCGTGCCACGTAGAACTCCTCCTTCTCTCCGTCGATCCGGACGATGGCGCCCGCAGGGGCTGGCTCTCCATCGTCGAGGACAATTCGCAACAGCGCACCCTGGCCACTACGCACTGGAAAAACTGCCTTGACCCCGCTGCGATAGCCCGGCACCACGATCTGTTCGATCGAGTCCAATTCCGCGTTGATCGGGAGTTCCTTGGGGTCGAGCCGGATGGAGTTGTTTTGATAGGGCGAGAGTCGTGGAATCAGAGCCACACCGGCGCCATCGGTACGCGACAGAACGTTGCTGCCCAGACCGATCCCGACATTGCCATAACCTGCCACTTCGGCAATCGCGAAACTGCCGTCAAGCCGGGGGGCAGCGAAGAATTGGCTGCTGGCGAACAGCAAGCCGCCCGCGGCGCCCGCGCGCACCGCGGTCTGCTCGCTGGAAACGCTGAGGTCACCGAAGACCCTGCCGTGGCGGCCGCTGTAATAGACGCCACCTTCGGCAATCGCGGTGTCCTGGCGCACCCCGCCCAGAGCCCGCCACCCCAGCCCGTTTTCACCGTCCGGCGACTTGGATGCGCTGCCAAAGTAATCCCTCGCCGAACCGTGGCTGCCGACGGTCGCGTTCAATAGAACCCTGTCCTCAAGCGGCACCAGCAAAGAGGCGGAAACCGAAGTGCCGGAAGCCTGGCCCAGCACCTTGTTCAGGTTGAGGTTCAGACTGCTGTCACGCCCGACCCGGACGGTGTAGTTCGCCGAAATGGTGGTTACCGGAATTGAGTCGTACCGCGTGATGCGGGCGAACCCTAGGCCGAACGCGCCCAGGTTTTCGGTCGCATAAGTGAAGTTTCCCGCCGCTTGGTACCTGGCAGGCAGCAGCCCGACATCGTCCCCGAGGTTGCGAAATCCACGCGAGGAACTTTCCATCTGGAACTGCGCTGTGCTGCGCAACCAGGACCGCTGCAGGCCCAGGAACAGCTGGCGACCGTTTTCGAGGGCCTCGTTCCGGCTGATGGCGACGGCGCCCTTTCCCAGGACACCGCCGGGCAAAGCTGCAATGACACCGAGTCCGGCATCTGCATGGTGCCGGGTGGTTGCCCCGCGCACCTCGAAAGTCAACCCGTCGTTCCAGCCATGGAGGACCGTGCCGCTGGCGAAGCCATCGCCATAACTGTTGCTCGCCAAGCCCAGATCGCGTCGAAGACGTCCTGCCTCCACGCTCCAGTCGCTCAGCCCGGCAGCAAGGAGTTCGACAGCAGTGAAGAATGGCTGGACCGTGACAACTTCCCGGCCCAGCAGATCGCGAACCACCAGGCGGGCTTCGCCGCTGCCGGTGAGGGTGGCTGCGTTTTCGATGGCGAAAGGACCCGCCGGCACACTGGATGTCTGCCGCAGGACGTCGTTGACGTAGAGATCGACCGTCGATGGCGCCGATGAGACGCCGCGGATGATCGGCAGGGGCCGGCTGAGGAAGCCCGGAGTCAAAGCGTAGTTGGTTGCAAACTGGACACCGCCGAAATACACGCTGCGCCCACGCATGCCGGCACGTGTGGCGGTGTCCCCCAGCCTGAGGGTTTGATTGAGGTCGGGGATGTCGCGTGTGAGCGTCGTCTCCAGCCGCAACCAACGGGATGGCGCGTCGGCGGGCAATGTGCCCGAGAGGTTGCGCCCGACGTGGGTGCTGGTCAAAACGCCCCATCCCGAGGAGGCTCCAAGCTCCGCCACCACGCCCATGTCAGATGTGACGGGACCGGTGCGCGAGCGGGCAGCGGAATAGTTGAAGTCGTAATTGAGAAAGAGGCTGGGCAGAACCTTGCTAAGACTGGGTCTTTCGCTCAGCTCGGTGGACAGCTTGGTGACGGCGAATGCCGGCGGCGCGAAGGTCAGATCGATCGACTGGTTCGAGAAATTGATTTTTGAAGCGAAGCCGGGAATGGCGGCGAGAGCGACGTATTCGACACCACGGACCGTGATGGGCTGAATGGTGGGGCGCACTTGAACCCTCCATTCTTCTGTTGCTTCACGCGGAGCGTATAGAACGCCCGCGCGTTCCACAAAGGCCCAGGTGCCCGACGACGCCCCGTTGACGGTTGCTTCCAGGGGCAGCACCGTATCGGCCGCCACCGCGCCAACGACGGCCGCGACCGGCGGGGCCGTGTTCTGAGCCAGCGCGACGGGAGCTCCGAGGCAGATTGCTAGAGCGATGGGGTGCTTCCATAACATGTCGGCTTTACAGCAGCGGGGCCTCGAAGCTCTGCACCGTACCGTCGTCCAGGGTAACCCGCAGCTTGCCCTTCCCGGCGGGAAATGGCGCCCCCGGGCTCTTGATGGGAAATGCCCGCTTGGTGTCCGGCAGGATGTACCCGCCGGTGTCCCGCAGGGCAAGTTGGGTGCCGTTTTCGGCCAGCAGCGCGAAGGCCACGGGCTGCGCATAGGCGTTTCCGGTGTTTTCGCAAACCGCGTTAGCCGCATCGGAACCCACCCTCTCGACGCTGCACGACAACTGCCGCTTGGCACCAGGCGGCGTGATGAAAACCGGGAGCGAAAACGCCAAAGCGATCTGAAGCTTCAGGTCGGCAGATGGAGGTTTTGCTTCCGGCACCTCCCTGACGATCATTCGATAAGTCATCTGGTTGCCGGCAGGCGCTGGTCCAAGCCGGGCCAATCGAACGATCTGGCGCGATTTGGGGGCCAGTTTCAGGATCGGTGGCGAGAGAATGATGTCCTCCGTCAGAACCAGGTCGTCTTCGCCTCCGGGTTTCTGACGCCACGAATACAGATCCGCCTGCATGACGATTTCCTCGTCGCCCTCGTTCACGACAGTGATGGCGACGGCGCGGTCCTTTGCCGCCATGAAAATGCGAACCGGCGTGACAGAAAATTCCGCTGCCGGCACCGAAGCGCAAGAGGCAGCCGCGAGTGCGGCTGCTACACCGGCTTTGAAAAATGTAGTCATGGTGTTGCCCAGCTGCTGTGTAACTTTTCGAGCTTACATCACCATGTCAGCGTCATCTCCACATAATCGCGACCGCCCCAATGCACCATGCGGGAAGCGGCAACCGCGCCCCACATGCGGGTCTCTTCGTCGAGCAATCCCTTGCCATAGAGCAGGACCACCGGCTCACTGGTGCCGGCCTGCCCCGCAACAATGCTTTGTTGCTGGCAGACAAGCGCATCGGCTGCGCCGTTATTCCTGCAAACCACGCCGCTGGGTGAACTTCCGTTCACCAGGGTGACCCTGACCTCGAATTCGGTGCCGGCCTGCCCGCAGATAACGCGGCTGGACGCCACGGCCAGCAACAGTGCGATCGCCAGCCCCGGCAATAGGGCTGGTCGAGAAGGTCGGTGGAACAACAAGTCGACTTTCTCAGGGCGGGCGGGGACAGTGATCAGTAAGTGACGGTGAGCGTGTGAACGATCGGGCCGCCGGCAGCGGCGGTATCGCCAGCCTGCCCCGCAACCATGCCACCGGTCACGACATAGCTGTAAACGTCGGGGCTGCCCGCGGCGCCTGGGGCGGCCGAGACTGCTCCGACTGCCAAGGTGTAGTTCAAACCCTTGATCGAGCCGACACCACTGTTCAGCGCGACGCTGAGCGGACCGACGCTATTGCGGGTGCACTTGAATGAAATGGTCGTCGTCGGCGCCGGGGTCGCCGCCGACCCAAATGACGTGTACGCGCCGAAGTCCACCCCGGCTGGCGTCACGTTGTTGGAAGCACATGCGGTCGTCAGGGTGGCGGTGACGTTAAAAGCCTGGCCGACGGTCGCGGCTTGCGCCGTGGTGGAGATGCTCAGGGCGCAGAGCACAGCGGAGGCGAGGAGGGAAAGCTTGTTCATGACGGTTCCTATGCAGTTGGTGTAAGAAGTAGGTGATGTCCTACTGCAACCAAATGTAATGCAACCGGTAACTAAATGCAAGTAAACGCAAGGGAATGCGTCAAATCAAGCATTGTTTTAAGCCTTCGCGTGGAATTAGTCACGCGTTACTGGATCGAGGCTGTGTCTGGCACTCAATTTGGTAATTGGTTGGCAGGCTCGGACGGGGTTTCCGCCCCCTCCGACACGTTGACTGAAGCCACATATGCAGGGCGAGCTTCATCGCTGAACAGGCGCCTGAGGCCACGACCCGGCTTCGGGTCGATCACCTTTCCTCCCGTGATCCGAACGCCACCAGTTTCCGGGAAACGCTCGAAGTCGATCCCGACGAGCACCATGGCATGACCTGCCACGCCAATCAGAAGAGGCCGCTGGTTTGCGAGCTCGTTGACCATGGTGTCGTGGGCAGCCTTGGGGCCGCGCTCTGCAACCGACGAAACGGTTGCACTGGCTTTGAACCGGCGTCCTTCCCCGTCGTTCCAGGACCGTGCGAGCAGTTGGGTAATGGCCTGTCCGGCGACAGGTCGGTCGACCGCATGGCCAAAGTGCTGACGCACGATGTGTTCCTGGGATAGGGCGTGCCCGTAACGGGCAAACACCATCGCGATGCTGGCAGCCCAGCACCACTGGGATTTTTCTTGGGTCGCGGCCATTGCCTGGATCTGGGTCGCGCTCAGTTCCGCCCGACAGCGCTGCATTCCGGCGGCGTCCGGGACGCTGCAGCGTTCCGACGCGGAGCAAACCGCCGGAAAAAGCAATGCGATTGCAGCGCCGCTGACAAGCCGGCGGAACATGGACCTCTTCAGCGGCATGACGACCCCTTGCTGCCGTTGCAGCGTGAAAATTCCCACAGGATGGGCAAACGCGAAGTGTGGACCTTTTTTGGCCGGCAGGGGACAGGCAAGATGCCTAGTAGTAGTGCAGGCCGGGGAGGGCGCGCTAAACAGCTAACTTTGGGGCCTGCGATAGGTTTGATCGGTAGCCACGCCTGACCTCAAGGATCCCGCCGTAACCCGAAATCCAGCGTCGACGAACTGCGCACGAGAACATGCACGGATTGCGGCTCGGACGTGGCTGGATTCCACGGCAGCGGCACGTTGTCGGGGATGACCTGCAACCAGTGGACCCCGGCAGCCACGGACGGAAACACGTACCGGCCTTGCACGTCGGTGCGGGTGACGTAGCGGTCGTCCAGCCGGATCGAGATATCGGGAACTCCTGCCTCCGACGCGTCACGCCTGCCGTTGTTGTTTCCATCGAAAAAGACGATGCCGGTGATCGCGCCGGCGCCGGTCCCGGGCGCGCCGCCGATTGGGGCGGTTGCCTGGCCGACCCGGTCCTCGTAGCGCAATGTAACTTGCACCCGTCGCGCGGAAAAGGTGGTGGGCACGACCTGGGTGGCCGCCTGCGTCAGGGGCGACAACAACACACTGGCCAACGGGTCTTCGCCGTAAGCCGAGCTCAGTTGCGCGAGCAGGCTCCAGTTGTTGTCAATGTTCCAGGTAGCGCCGACATTGCCGTTCACCTGCTGTCCGCCCCCGCCGCGTGACATCCGGACATTCGCGTCCAGTGAAACCGACGACCAGGGACGCACGCTTCCGGCCAGGCCCCAACCGAACAGTCGCGACGAGACACCGGCGTCGTTGGCCTGTTGGAGCGCGACCGATACGGCTACGGAACTACTGGAGGCAAAGATGAAATTGTGGTCGACACTCATTCGTGCGGATCGGCGCCCAGGTGCCCTGAGCACGTCCGCCAGCCACTGGGTCTGTCCCCAGCCCGACGTGTGCTCCCACCCGGCCTGCAGCGATTCGGCGGGCGCGTTGATCCGGCGGACCGACCCGGCCGCGAGGAGGCTGTTGAGGGTGTCGAGCCGGTACCGCGCCGTGATGTTGCCGAACAGGGCAGGACCGCTGGCGCCGCTGACACTGTTGGTCCACTCGGAAGTTCCTGAAAGTTGCCATTGGCGCGTCGAAAAGTCGCCCCGCCAGTAGAGGCCGCGCAGATCCGAAGCGGCGGTATAGGTCCCCCAACGCAGGTGGGGCTGCAGGTAGAAGACGCCGGCGGCTTGTTGCAGCCAGCGGCTGCGCCACTGGGCGTCCATCCATGTGCCGAAACCGCGATCCTGAAGCCGCGGGCCGGTGTTGGATTCGGTGTTGCTGCTGCTGTGCATTGCGTTGACCTGCAATTGCAATCCACCTGCGCGTTGCCAGAGCGCGAGCGGGCCTGGCGTCACCCCGCCGGACCACGGCGCCTCGCCCTCCCACCTGTAGCCGGTCCAGGCACCTTGCACGCTCTGGTCGAGCGACAGATTGGCAGGGTCGGCAATGCGGTGCGCGTCCGAAAACTGGAAGGCCAGCGCTGACGATCCGTCCACGACCGCGGTCATGCGCTGGACACCGAACCCGCTGAGCCGGCCCCGCCCCGCATTGAAGCCATTGACGCCCAGCCCGGAATAGACCCCCGGGCGACCCAGGGACGCATTGAGGAACACGTCTGTGCCCCTGGAGTACTCCGCTGTCGCACCTTCCAGCGGCGACGCAGGCAGGCCGATGCGGCCTAAACCGCGCGCCATCGGCACCTGGGAAACGACAAGGTCGCCGGCGCTGTGGTTGCCGACCCAGCCGCCGTCCAGCGGCAGCGCCCGCTGGTCGAAGCGCCACAGGTGCGCTGTTGGCCCGCGGGTATCCCGGTAGGCATCCGATTGCTGCGACGTGCTGACGGTGCCGCTCAGGGAAAGCGCGCCGTAATTCGGCGTGTCGACGTAGCCCGAAACGGACAGTCCCGCGGATCTCGCGTTCTGTGCGCCGCTGTCCCGGGCCGCGTTCGCCTCCAGGCGCCAGCCTCGCGGCCATCCGGATGCGCGCGCGATTTCCCGTTCCAGCACCAGCGTCGGCTGTGGTCCGTCGTCCAGCACCTGGTCGACATAGGTGTCGGCGGCGACCGGGAGGCCGAGAGCCGTACACAGTGCCCCGACCGCCAGTCGCGCGCCGAGGCTCATCGGATGAAGCGCAGATCCAGCTCGGTACTCCGGCGATCCCCCCATTCGAGCTTGCCCTTCACCGCCAGCGGGAACACAGCCTGGACGGGGGTGTTGGCATCGCCCTGCCTCGCAACGCTGAGAACGATTGCGCGCGTCTCGCCTGGCAAGATCGGCGTGGACGCGGAAGTGACGTCGAGAATCTGGCCCCGCGCGTCGACGCCTGTGAGGAAGCCATCGAGGCGGCCGTGTGCTGTCCCTGTGTTTTGCACATCGATCACGGCGACCGGTTGGCCGTTGCGTTCTTCCACGCGGCCGCCCTTGACGCTGAGCGCCGGGGCCACGTCGCCCACGGCAACGTACACGATCACAGCAACCCGCGCACCGATTGGGACCGAGGCCGACTCACCGGCGAGCGTAGGCTCCTTGCCTTCGAACATGATCGCGACGCGGCATTCGATGGCGGCCTGATCCGCCGGCGGGGTCACTTCGAACCGGAAGCGATAGGGCATGCGGGGCGCCACCGCGAGCTCCCGGCGCTCGATCGCGAACCAGGGCCGGCAGCTTTTGGGCTGGATGTCGTCGTTGAAAGCGACGGTCTCGTCGGGCCGGAACTGCCAGTCGGCCGTGCGCACCAGGAGCCCAGCGGCTACGGACGAGGCGTTCGTAATCTCGATGGTCTGGCGCAAACGCTCGCCTGGCTTGGCGACCAGCTCGAAGCGAGGCGGCGAGATCGCGAAAGAAAAGTCGGCGCGTCCCGGCATTGCCGCACCACTCAGGGCCAGCGCGATCGCCGAAAGCCGCATCCAACAGGTCTCACGCGCTTTCATGGGGTCACCTCGATCTCGAAAGAGAAATTCAATGTCTGCAGCTGCACCAGGCGCTGGCCGTCCGCTTCGAGCGTGAGCAGGATGGACTCGGCCCAGCTCGCCGGGCCGGCCGGCCCCTCGTAGACGAGGGCACGCTCGCCGCTGTAGACCGACCCGGGCAGCAAGCGCCCCTGGGTGACCCAGCGGGCCTTGACTCGCTCGCCGTTGACCGGTGCCAGCACCATGTAGATCCGGGCAGGTTTGTTGATCCATGGCGACAGGTTCAGCCGGAGGTCGGCCCGCACGGTGCCCTCGACGGTGTTGTCCGACGATCGGCCAGGGACCAACTGGTGCCACCGCATCTTCACGACGGGAGCATCGACAACCGTTCCGGTCTCGTCGATCCGGAAGGTCGCCCCACATGCGTTCGACGCAGCGGCCAAGGCGAGCAAGATCGCGACGGCGCAGTGACGACGGGGTCGTACCCCTGTTCCGCTGCGCGGGACAAGCCGTCGGTTCACGGCGCTGTGAGTGTGTAAGTCGCGCGGCCGTTGAAGGTGCCTGCTGCGACGGCCTGCGCGTTGGCATAGGAAAACGCCATGCAACTTTCGAACCAGAAATTGGGGCCAACGCTCAGAAGCGTCTGCGCCGCGCCCGTAAACGTGCCGGACGGAATGGTTGCTGTGGGGTCACTGTTGCCGCTGCTCACCCAGGAGATGGTCGAGAAGGCGATCGTGTTGGCGCTGGCATTGGACAAGGTCGCCGGCGTGGTGACGCTCAGCGTCGCATTGCCGCCGCCGCCAGGCAGACGGTAGAAACCGCCGATGTAGACCTGCGCAGGCGCAGTGCAGAAAACAAAATTGTCATACGGACTGTTGCTGACCGTGCTATCGCTTGTCATCGCCCGGCTACCCGTCCCGAGCGCCGTTGCAGGCACCGTCACCGACACCTTGTTGATCGTGCCATTGTTCCCCGGCGTTCCGCCAGCGTTGTAGGTGCCCGTGAAAGTGCCGTTTCCGACCTGAAGGTAAATCGCACGCGGGCCGGGCGTGATGGCGACGAGAAATGCCAACGCAGGAGACATGTTGGCGGCCAGTGTGGCGGCCACCAGCAGCCTCGCAAGGTGGGACGAAAAGGGCGTGGATTCCACCGCTGCTTCCATGCGTTGTGACGCAAAAAGCTTAACCGAAAACGGAAGCGACGCGATGTTCTCGCCCCGCTTTCACCCCGTCGAATCAGGGAAGTGTTGCGGTGTAGAGAATACGGCCGTTGTTCAGGCCTGCACCGGGGCTAGCCGCGCCCGCGCCGCCGTAATTGCCGGCGGGGTATGCGACCGTATTCTTGTACGTGAAGGTCCAGATGCCTTCCTGGCGAACGACCTTGTTCGTGGCGGTGATCGATGTTGAGACCCCGGTGCCGGTCAGCGGAATGGCTGGGTGGGGAATGGCAGTGGCGATGTAGCCCAAGCTTGCGGCGACCGGTGCGCTGGGCACCACATTGATTTCGGACCAGGGGATGGTGTCCGGTGACACGCCGCCATTGTTCAAAGCGCCGGTCGTGGTCGCCGTGAGGCCAATGTCGCCGTTGTTGCCGAAGACCTTCACTGTCACTGCGCCGTTTGTCAGGTTGCCGCCGGTGCCTGCGACGGGAATTGTGTTTCCGAGGCTGGCCGCCGGGACGGTGAACGTCAGCAGGTCGATCGCCGTGTTGTTGGCGAGGTTGGTGCCGGTGCCGACCTGCAGGAACAGCACCCGGGGAATGACAATCGCGAAGTCGAGCCGCGCCGTGGCCGTGGTATTCGGGCCGGCTGCGGTGTTAATGTTGGATTCTGCGAATGCCGCGCCGGAGAATGCCAATGCAGTGGCAGCTGCGGTGAGTGAAAGGCGTTTCATGTAAAGCTCCTTAGTAACCAGCTGTTAAAAAAGTAAGCAGTTTGCTTAGCCGGTAAGTCGACTTTAACAACGTCAGTAACTAATTGCAACATAGTGTTGCGTCAAAAGTCACGAAAGTCATATAAGACACGGCCGCGTTAGCAAAAAAAGGGACCACAAAGCCTTTTTAAGCTTTCAGCAAAACCCGACCGGCTTGTGGCGAGCGCTGTTGCTACAACCGAGTTGTAAGTGCCTCCTCAGCCATTTGTACCGCCCATGTCTCAAAAACAAACCCTTTCCTTTCAGGCCGAGGTGGCGCAGCTGCTGCACCTCGTCACCCACTCGCTCTATTCCAACAAGGAAATCTTCCTGCGGGAACTGATTTCCAACGCGTCCGACGCCTGCGACAAGCTTCGGTTCGAGGCGCTGAACGACGCAGCGCTGTACGAAGATGCGCCCAACCTTGATGTTCGGGTCGGATTCGACAAGGCGGCCCGGTCATTGACCATCACCGATAACGGGATCGGCTTGTCGCAGCAGGAAGCGATCGACCACCTTGGCACGATCGCCAAGAGCGGCACGCGGGAATTCGTCGGCCGGCTGTCGGGCGATCAGAAGGCCGACGCCCAGCTGATCGGCCAGTTCGGTGTCGGCTTCTATTCTGGCTTCATCGTGGCGGACAAGATCACGGTGGAGTCGCGCCGCGCCGGCTTGAAGCCGGAAGATGGCGTGCGCTGGACCAGTGCGGGCGCCGGCGACTTCGAAGTCGAAGCCATCACGCGGACGCAGCGCGGCACAACCGTGACCCTGCACCTGCGCGAAGACGCCGCGGAGTACCTGAATACCTGGAAACTCAAGAGCATCATCTCCAAGTACTCCGACCATATTTCGCTGCCGATCCTGATGCGCAAGGAAGAATGGAAGGAGGGGAAAGACGACAAGGGCGGTGAGATGGCGCTCACCGACGACTGGGAGACCGTCAACCAGGCGAGCGCCCTGTGGAGCCGTCCTAAAAAGGACATCACATCCGAGCAATACCAGGAGTTCTATAAGCAGATCAGCCATGACACCGAAGCCCCGCTGTCGTGGTCGCACAACCGGGTCGAAGGCGCGACCGAGTACACCCAGCTGCTCTACATTCCGTCCCACGCTCCGTTCGACCTCTGGAACCGGGAAAAGGCCGCGGGCGTCAAGCTCTACGTGAAGCGCGTCTTCATCATGGACGACGCCGAAGCGCTGCTGCCGGTTTACCTGCGGTTCGTCAAGGGCGTGATCGACTCGGCAGACCTGCCGCTGAACGTGAGCCGCGAACTGCTGCAGGAGAGCCGAGACGTGCGTGCGATTCGCGAGGGCTCCACCAAGCGTGTGCTTTCGATGCTGGAGGAGCTGTCGAAGCACCAGAAAGACGACGCCGCTTCCGAGGAAGACAAGTCGAAGTACGCGAAGTTTTATTCCGAATTCGGGGCCGTGCTGAAGGAAGGCTTGGGGGAGGACTTCGGCAACCATGAGCGGCTGGCCAAACTGCTGCGCTTCGCTTCAACCAGTTCGGATGCGGTGAATATTTCGCTGACGGATTACAAGGCAAGGATGAAAGAGGGCCAGGAAGCCATCTACTACATCACCGCCGAATCGTTGCCAGGCGCGAAGAACAGTCCCCAGTTGGAGGTGTTTCGCAAGAAGGGCATCGAGGTATTGCTGATGACGGACCGGGTGGACGAGTGGGCGCTGAGTCACCTGCATGATTTTGACGGGACGCCGTTGCAGTCCGTGGCACGTGGCGCCGTTGACCTCGGAAAGCTGCAGGATGAGTCTGAGAAAAAGGCAGTTGAACAGGCGGCCGAAACGTTCAAGCCCATGCTGGATAAATTGAAGGTTGTGCTCAAGGACAAGGCCGAGGACGTCCGCGTCACCACCCGCCTGGTCGACTCACCGGCATGCCTGGTGGTGCAGGACGCCGGCATGAGCATGCAACTGGCCAGAATGCTCAAGCAGGCGGGCCAGAAAGTGCCGGTGGTCAAGCCGGTGCTGGAAGTGAATGCGGACCATGCACTGGTCAGAAAGCTCGATGGTTCTGAGCACTTCGACGACCTCGCGCACATCCTGTTCGATCAGGCGCTGCTGGCAGAGGGCGGCTTGCCCGAAGACCCGGCGGCCTATGTGCGGCGGGTCAATTCGTTGCTCGTATAAGGTGTAGGCGCCGGTGGCTACGCCATAGCTATGACGGCAGCAGGTCGGCGGAGTTCAATTTCCGCGCGCTGCGGATCAGGGCCAGCAGTCGCATGCGCTGCTGTTGAACCGCATCCAGATTGACTGCATCCGGGCCCGCCCGTGCCGTCAACCGCGCGGCAAGATTTCCGCTGCACCAACCTTCAGACGCGCAAAGCTGTAACGCCCACAGTGACTGGGCGGTACAGTCCAGCCCCAGATCGCAGGCAACCAACGGCAAGGCAATGTCGACTTCGCGGGCGCGCTGCATTAACGCCGCGTCCGCCCCATCGGGCGAGCGGGACTGCGCAATCCTTGCCGCGATTCCGGCGAGCGACCCGACGTCGCCGGGGTCGTGGCTGGAAAGAGCCTCGGTGACATCCTGTTCGAAACGGTCAGGGCGACCAGCCAGTAATGCGTCCAGGGCACGGGTCCCAGGGGCTCGGCTTTGCGGGTCGCTTTCCAGTGTGCGTCGGACCTCATCCAATGATTCGCGATCGCCCGCCAGCATGCGGTGGCAACGCGCAAACAAGGTGCGCCACGCAACCTCGCGCTCTGCGCGTTGTTGCAAAGGAAGGGCAGCGATCAACGGTTCCGGGGATGGCATCTGCCCCATGCCGGGCAAAAATGCAGGCACGCAGGCATCGAAAGCACGGACTGCCGCGCGGCGCTGACGCGGATCGTCATTTTCGATGTAATCGTCGAAAACGCGCTTGAGGTCTGCGGCGCCGCCGGCCGGATCGCGTTCGATGTGACCTGCTTCGATGTTGGCGCGTGCAGCGACGGCGTGCCTTTCTTCGTCAGCCGGGCGCCCCTGGAACAGCGGGGCTGCAGGCCCGCGCGCAGCGACAACTATTGCGACGGCTGGTCGAGTTTCATCGGCAGAGTCGGCCCGGTGCAACCATGACCATGCAATCGCCGCAGCAAGTGCCGTGGCCGCTGCGACGCACAGCCATCGACCACCGGCCTGCATTGCCAGCGGCAACCGCCTTGCCTTACTGGCATCCGATGATCTTGAAGGACGCAATCCGCGTACTCCAGTTGAAGGTGCCGTCGGCCTTGAGATATTGGCCGGTGTACCAGAAGGTGCAATCATCGACCGGGTCGATGCTCATGTGTGTGTAGTCACCCCAGCGGCTGAGGTTTGTCAGCTGCGAGCCTCCCCCGAAAACGATGGTCGATTCTGTGCCGAGGGTGCTCAAAGCATCTCCCGCTGCACGCGTGGCAAAAGCCAGGCCGGGCTTGAGCACACTGCTTGCAACGGAGTAGGCCAGCGCC
The DNA here is from genome assembly GCA_043766965.1 of Ramlibacter sp. Classification (GTDB taxonomy): domain Bacteria; phylum Pseudomonadota; class Gammaproteobacteria; order Burkholderiales; family Burkholderiaceae_C; genus Ramlibacter. The sequence goes on from JAYUHN010000065.1 coordinate 29,546, forward strand.
ATGTTGCCCTGCTTGTCCATCGCAGCGCTGCCCATCCAGCGGAAACTGGTATCGGGGCTGTAGGACGATTGTTGAAAGATAGCGGGCACGGTGCCCATGTTGCGGATCTCGTACCAACGCACGGCCGCGTTTCCAGAGCCTTGTTTTCGGGTGTTGTTGACCATCACTGCATGGTTCACCACCAAGCGCTCGACGCCCCCGGTGTTGCGATACGCAAGCCGGAACATCAGACGATCCGCCAGCGAATCCAGTTTTTGACTGGTTCCAGGCTGCGGAATGCACGCTCCGCCACCGCAGGCGGCGTTGAAAGCGGCCACCGAAATTTGCGAGGGTCCGGTCAGGGTGGTATTTGCGGCATTGCTCCAGTCCACGTGAAACTTCCAGAATCCCAGCGCATTGCTCAAGCGGTTGACGAGATAGTTGGGCGTGCCAACCGGGGGCGCAGTAACTCCGTCCACGTCGGCCGGAAGCAGGCCGCCGTAACTTGAAGACAACTGGAAGCACTGCTGGGTCGCCGGCAACCCGGCCAGCATCTTCGTGCGATCGTAGGCGCAGGCGCGTGCGCCCTGGAAGGTGTTGGTGAACATGTTGAAGGTGGTGTAGTACCCGTCCGGCCAGACGCCCATCTTCGGGTAGTCGTTGAACTGCGGATACTGGAACGCATACAGGCTGTACCCTCCGGTCGCGTCAGAGGTCTTGGACACGGCTACGCATTGCCAATAACCCGCGCTGCCGCCTGGAACGGCAAACTGGGAAAGCACCCACCGGTCGGCGGCCTTGTCGTATTGGACGATGGGGTCGCCATCATTGCGCGCGGCGCATGCGCCGCCCAGGCCTTGAAACAAGGTGCTGCCCGCGACGGGGCCATAGATCAGAGCACCACTGATTTTGTCGAACACCGCCAGATCGGCGTTGACCCATTGCACATACTGGCTGGCTCCCACTGCGCCCGTGGTGTCCGGTGGCGCGTAGCTGGGGCTGTAACTGCCCAGACCTAACCCAATGCCGTCGAAGCCAATTCCCGCTGTGACGGCTGCGCTCGACGTGCCAGACCTTTGGACAACGGGGTCGCTTGCCTGTCCCGGCCCGTCGACCAGCGGAATGTGCTTAAGTTCACGCACCCGATGCTGGGCGCCAATGCCCTCGGTCTGCGCCATCGCCCCGCGCAGGCTCGGCAGGTGGGCCGAAAACACAGCCGGCGTCTGCTCGGCGCCGCGCATGACAGGTTGGGCATAAGCGGTGACGCCAATCGATGAAGCGATGCTCGCGGCAAGCACCGCCAACAGGCGAAAAATAGTGGTCATGATGGTTGCCCGTGCGGGCTCCTGTTCACTGGGACAAGCAAGTTCCCAGTATGGCCTGCGGCCTGAAACATTTCCAGTGCATTTTTTATCGACTAATTCAACTGGAAACCGCCTGCCTGTCGGAGCGGCGCGGCCTCGTCACTGGCAAGCAGTCGAACCAGTTTCGACGCAGCGTGCCTGTCGAATGCGTGGCTGCACACTGCGGCGGCATACACCGTGGCAAGCTCGAACTGCTTCGGGAGGGGCCCCGCCAGACGGACGCCCGGGGTGTACATGATTTCGGTCACCTGCGTGCAACCCATGACCTCCTGTTCCGGGGCTTGCGCCATTTCCCGCATCGCTGTTGCACCGTTCGGGTAGGACCGGAACCGGGAGGCGAGGGCCTGCTCAAGCCCCAGCGCTTTCAGTACCTTCATGAAGTGGATGCCTGCAGTGGCGTTGAAGGGGTCAGGAAAATAAATGCCCGAAGCGCGACGCAACAAGGCGGACAACGCGGCCGCAGAATCCACGGCCGGGAGCGATTGGCCGACCTTCACCGCGATCGCGGTGCGGACGATACCGATCACCCTGGCGGTCACCGGAACGACGTGGCCTTCGCCTGCGAGCGCCGCGATCAATGCCTCGGTCAGGATGACGACGTCGCACGGCGCACCCGAGAGCAGCTGGTCCTTCATGAGGCCGACAGCCCCGAACGTTGCCTCGATGTCCAGGCCGGTGTCGGCCCGGAAACGGGGTGCCAGCTGGCTGACCAGGCCTTGCGCCGCGCCCCCGCTGATCAGGCGCAAGGGCACCATCATTCGGCCTTGATGTTGGCGGACTCGATCACGCGCCCCCACTTCGCGATGTCTTCCTGGATGTACTTGTCGAAGACCGCCGGCGTCATGACCATGGGAGTGGCGCCCTGCTTGCCCCAGGCGAGTCGGACGTCGGGCTGGCTGGCGATCTTCGAAATCGCCTCGTTCAGCCGGTCGACGATGGGCTTGGGAGTTCCTTTTGGCGCCATCAGGCCGAGCCAGATGGTTGCTTCGTACTTCGGCACTCCGGCTTCATGGACGGTCGGCACCTCCGGCAGAACATCCGATCGTTGCCGGCCAGTCGTGGCCAGCGCCTTGACCTTGCCGGACTTGATCTGCTCGGTCATGGTTGTCACCGCGTCGAACATCAGGTCCACCTGGCCGCCGATCACGTCCGTCCGCGCCCCCGAGCTTCCCTTGTAGGGAATGTGCACCAGGTACACCCCCGCCATGCTTTTGAAAAGCTCCCCTGCCATGTGGTACGGAGTGCCGACGCCGGACGACGCGTAATTGAGCTTGCCCGGCTGGGACTTGCCCAGCTGGATCAGCTCCTTGATCGAGGACGCTTTAAGCGACGGCTTGGCCACCAGCACCAGGTCCGAGTAATTGATCGGTGCGATTCCCACGAAGTCCCGGGCCAGCGCGAATGGCTTGTTGACCACCAGTGTTTCGTTGACCGTATGGGTGTTCGACATCAGCAGCAAGGTATAGCCGTCCGGCGGCGACTTGGCGACCATGTCGGTTCCGATCACCGATCCCGCGCCGGGCTTGTCGTCGACGATGAAAGGCTGGCCCAGGGTCTCCTGCAGCCGCTGCGCGATGAAGCGTGCATAGATGTCCGCCGGACCGCCGGTGGCGAATGGAACGATGATCTTGACCGGCCGGCTTGGGTAGGTCTGCCCAACCGCAGGCGCGGCAAACAAGCCGATCAGGCCGGCGGCCAGCAGCACCAGGTTCGGCAGCTTGCGGTTCATGCGCTATTCGACCTTGCCGATCTTCTTCACCACGTCCACCATGCGGCGGGCATCGGCCTGAACGTATTTCTCGAACTCCGGGGAGTCCTGGTAAAGGATCGGGCTGCCTGCGCTGAGGATCACCTCCTTCACTTTCGGATCATTCGCGGCCGCGCGCGCTGCCGCGCGCAGACGCTGCGCCACAGGCTCCTGGGTGGCGGCGGGAATGAACAAGCCTGACCACTGCGCGTATTCGGCGTCGTAGCCCACGGCTTTAAGCGCCGGGACGTCCGGCAGCGTGTCGAGCCGGGCTGTTCCCCAATGCGCCAGCACGCGCAGCTTGCCGGCCTTGATCTGCTGCAGCACAGTTGCCGGGCCCGAGGAGACCGCGTCGATCTGTCCGCCCAGCAGGGCAATGACGGCCGGCCCGGCGCCGGTGAAAGGCACATGGGTCATCTTGATGCCGGCATTCTGCGACAGGATTTCCATCGGCACGTGCATCGTTCCGTAGTTGCCGGACGATCCGTAATTGATCGCGCCGGGGCGCTTGCGCGCATCTTCGACGAATTCTTTCACCGTTTTCCATGGAGCATCCGCCCGCACCGCCAGCACCGTCGGATCGGCAGTGAAACGGGCGATCGGACGCAGCGAACCGGGCGCGAACATCTGGGCCCGGCCCAGCACCACGTCGGCTTCTGGAATCACCGTGAGCGAAGACAAGGACATGAGGATCGTGTAGCCATCGGCAGGCGCTTTGGAAACCAGGCCCATGCCAATTCCGCCGCCAGCCCCGGCCTTGTTTTCAACGATCACCGGCTGGCCCAGGTCGCGCGACATGGCTTCCGCGACCGGTCGCGCCACGATGTCCGCCAGGCCGCCGGGCGGAAATGGGACGACCATGGTGAGTGGCTTGGTCGGCCATGCCGCCTGGGCGGTTGCAAAGCCGGCTGCGGTGAGCAGGAGCGTGGCGGCGAGGGCGGAGCGGCGTTGCATGGGATGTTCGGCGTTCGATGCTAGTAAGCAGGGGGAGCCGACCGTAGAGAGTTTTCCCCATGGAACGCACGCGCCCGAATGGAGTCTCGCAGCACGGTGCGGCGGCGGCGCCGTCACGCGGAAATTGCTGGCTCTGCCATGGCTTCGAGCTGCTCTTCAAGCATTTGCACCTGGCCTTGCCAGTAGTCGCTGCTGCCAAACCAGGGAAACGTAGGTGGAAAGGCAGGGTCGTCCCAGCGCCGGGCCAGCCATGCGCTGTAGTGAATCAGGCGCAGGGTTCGCAGGGGCTCGATGAGGGCAAGCTCGCGCCGGTCGAACTCGCGGAACTGTTCATAGCCGTCCACCAGCGCCCCCAATTGCCCGGTCCGCTCCCGGCGTTCGCCCGAGAGCAGCATCCAGAGGTCCTGCACCGCCGGGCCGGTGCATGCATCGTCCAGGTCGACAAAGTGCGGCCCCTGGTCCGGCGTCCAGAGGATGTTGCCCGGATGGCAGTCGCCGTGCAGCCGGATCAGGCGCGCCGGGCTGTCCTCGAGCGCCGAGGAGATCGCTGCGATGGCTTCGTCGCAGCGCTTCAGCCAGGAACCTTGAACATCGAGCGGAATAGTGTCATGCGCGAGCAGCCAGTCGCGTGGCTCCGTCGCGAAGGTCGCGACGTCAAGTGCGGGGCGGCAGGCGAACGGAAGCGCGGCCCCGACGGTATGAATGCGCGCCAGGAAACGCCCGATCCACTCCAGCACCTCGAAATCTTCAAGCTCGGGCCTCCTGCCGCCCCGGCGCGGACTGACGCTGAAACGAAAGCCCGCGTGCTGGTGCAGGGTGCGGTTGTTCAGAACCAGCGGGCCGACGGCGGGGATTTCCGCCGTCATCAATTCCGCGGAAAAACTGTGCTCCTCCAGGATCTGCGCCTCGCTCCAGCGGCCCGGACGGTAGAACTTGGCGACGACGCTGGCGTTGCCCTGGTAGGCATCTTCGAGCTGGACCTGGTAGACCCGGTTTTCGTAGGAACTCAGGGCGAGCAAACGGCCGTCGCCGTGCAGGCCGATGGATGACAAGGCGTCGAGCACGACGTCAGGCGTGAGGTGCTCGTAGGGATGGGATGACATGCCCCGATTGTGGCCCGCGTGGCTGCGTGGAAAACCAGCAGCCACGGGCTGCCCGCCCGGCCCGAAGGCCGGTACTCAGACCAGATTGAGCGTCACGTCGATGTTGCCGCGGGTCGCGTTGGAATAGGGGCACACCTGGTGGGCCGAGTCCAGCAATTTCTGGGCGGCAGCGCGCTCCATGCCCGGCAGGCTGACGTCGAGTCGCACTGCGATTCCGTAAGCCTCGCCGACCTTCCCGAGGTCGACACTCGAGTCGATCGCCAAGTCGGCGGGCAAGGTAATCTTCTGAGTGCCGGCCACCGCCTTCATGGCGCCGATGAAGCAAGCGGCATAGCCGGCTGCGAACAGTTGTTCCGGATTGGTGCCGCTGCCGCTGGCCCCAGGGGAAGACAGCTTGACGTCGAGCCGGCCATCGTCGGTGCGCGACGCGCCGTCGCGACCTCCGGTGGTGTGGGCCTTGGCGGTGTAGAGAACTTTATCGATCTTCGTGGTCATGTGGTTTTCCAGTTGAGGGTGAATGAAACTCAGGTGCTGAGGTGCCGGCGCAGGGCCTGCACCTGTCGGGTCAGCGAAACCAGCTCGGGCAACGGGCATCGGGTGGCTGCGACGACGCAGGCGGGGATACCTGCGGCGCCAGCCTTGAGCTTGCGCCCGGCTGGCGTCAGAGTGATGTGAACCCGGCGCTCGTCGTCGACGGCCCGGATTCGGGTGACGAGGCCGGCAACCTGCAACCGCTTGAGGAGGGGCGTCAACGTGCCGGAATCGAGGAACAAACGCGCGCCCAGCTCGGACACCATCAGGCCGTCCCGCTCCCACAGCACCAGCAGCACGAGGTACTGCGGGTAGGTCAACCCCAGTGCCGCCAGCAGCGGCTTGTACAGCTTCGTCATTGCAAGCGACGCCGAATACAGCGCGAAGCAAAGCTGCTTGTCCAATTCGAGGAATTGGTTGCTGTTGGCAGCTGCACGCATAGCTGAGATTGTAGCACAAGATTTAATTGCGTGCAATGTACATGCACGGGTGCTGTCTGGCGTGCGTGTCAGGCGGAAACCGGCGTCGGCAGCGCCCGGGCGGCAATTGCTTCATCGAGGAGTGCGTCGAGAAACATCATGTCGCGGTAAATGCCAAGCGCGAGTTGGGGCGGCCCCGAGCTATTCTGCCGGCTGGCGGCATCGCCCAGCATCCAGCGCACGATGAACAGGCGGGCCTCGCGGCGGGGCCACTTGCGCAGCAGCTCGGCGCACAACTGCGTGTCGTCACCGATCTCGGCCCCGGAGGTCGATGCGGCGCTCCACTGCGGTGCGTTCTGGCCGAAGCGAATGCGGAAAGCTTCGCGCGCCAGTTCCCATTCGTGCGGCCGCTCCAGTTCCCGGTACAGCTCGCGTAGTTCGAGAAAGACCCACGGGCTGGTGTAGCGGAAGTCCACCAGGTGCGCCTCGAGCAAATCGCCCGCTCCGTGAATGTCCCGCTTGCCGCGCAGTTGCTTCAGGTTGTCGAGTAACTGGTGCAGGTCGACCAGTGTTGCCTCGCGGCGCGATGTGGTTTCGCTGATGGACAAAACGTGGACGGATGGCCCGATGGCGCCCACTTCGCTGCTGTCGGCTGCGCTGTCTTCTACTGTCCGCTGCAAGGTGCCGACGCTGCGCGCCCGGTGCTCGGTCGGCCTTGCTGCCGCAACCAGCCCGCGCTCGAGCAGGATGCGCCGGCGACGCTCGTAAACCCAGCCCACGCCCGCGGCCAGTGCAAAGCTGGCGAGCGCCCAGGTGATTTCCGGTGGCGGCGTGCCAATCGCCCGACCGGACCGGGCCACCGTCGCCCGCCACCCGGGAAGTCCCAGAGCCTTGCCCCAGGCGTCGAACGTTGGGCTGGCGCCGGTCGCTACGGCCGGAACCTCGGGCGCCCGGGTCAAGGGAATCCGCTGCAGTTCGCGACTCTCCCGGAGCGTGAGCGAGCCGTCTCCCTCTTGTTGGGGTTCGGCTGGCGGCGGAGCAGCGATTTCTGCTGTCATTGTCCTGATGGGTGGCGTGACTGAATGTTACAAGCAAGCGCGCTCTTTGACTACGTTGCTGTAGCTTCGGCGCCTCACTGGACACCCGTCGGCAGAGACCGGGATTGGCCGGGCATCGGTATGCGCAGGGACCGGTAGCCTAGAATTTTCCTTTTCCACTCTCCGCAACTGCTGTGCAAAATCGCCTTTCGGTGGCACCCCAATACCTGTTGCCGAAGCGACTGCTCACAACCTTTGCGGGGGTGGTTGCCAACTGGCGCGGGGGCGCAGTCACCCACGCGATCATCCGGAAATTCGTGGCGCATTTCGGCGTCGACATGACCGAAGCAGCCCAGCCGTCGGTTGACAGCTATGCGACCTTCAATGACTTCTTCACCCGCCCGTTGCGGACGGGCGCGCGGCCGATGTCGCAGGCCGCGTTGGTCTGCCCGGTAGACGCCGCGATCAGCCAGTTCGGTCCGATCGAGCACGACCAGATTTTCCAGGCCAAAGGTCACAGCTATTCCACGCGCGCGCTGCTCGGCGGCGACCAGACCCTGGCACATCGTTTCAACCACGGCCATTTCGCGACGTTGTACCTGGCCCCGAAGGATTACCACCGCATCCATATGCCGTGCGAGGGGCGGCTGACGCGGATGATCTATGTGCCCGGCGACCTGTTCTCGGTAAACCCGGTGACAGCGCGCCACGTGCCCGGCCTGTTCGCCCGCAACGAGCGCGTCGTCTGCGTGTTCGAAACCGCTTTCGGACCCTTTGTGAACGTTTTGGTCGGCGCCACGATTGTCGGCAGCGTGGCGACCGTCTGGCACGGCGTCGTCAACCCGCCGCGCACCCGGCAGATCCGCGAATGGACTTACCAAGGCCAGGATATCGTGCTGGCCAAGGGGGCCGAGATGGGACGGTTCCTTCTCGGTTCCACGGTCGTCATGCTGTTCCCACAGGGGGTCGTCACTTTTGCAGCTGACTGGGCGCCGACGCGGCCGGTTCGGCTGGGTCAGCCGATGGGCTCGATCTACTGACGCCATCGCTGAAAACGGCCGTATGACAGGACCGTGCTACTGGAACGCAACCTCGTCGAAACTGCGCAGCTTGCGGCTGTGCAGGCGCTGGCTGCCTTCGCGCCGCAGGATATCGATCGCGCGCATTCCGATCCGAAGGTGCTGGTCCACCCGCTCACGATAAAACTGGTTCGCCATGCCGGGCAATTTGATCTCCCCGTGTAACGGCTTGTCGCTGACGCACAGCAAAGTGCCGTAAGGAACGCGGAAGCGGAAGCCATTGGCCGCGATGGTCGCGCTCTCCATATCCAGGGCGATGGCGCGGCTCTGGCTGAAGCGCCGCTGCGGCTGGTTTCCCGGCAGCAGCTCCCAGTTGCGGTTGTCGGTGGAGGCGACAGTGCCTGTGCGCATGATGCGCTTGAGATCGGCGCCCTTGCATTGCGTCACATCCGCCACCGCCTGCTCCAGCGCCAGCTGGATCTCGGCCAGGGCGGGAATCGGCACCCAGAGTGGCAGCTCCTCGTCCAACACGTGGTCTTCGCGCACATAAGCATGGGCCAGGACGTAATCGCCCAGTTGCTGGCTGTTGCGAAGGCCGGCACAGTGGCCCAGCATGATCCACGCATGCGGCCGCAGCACGGCGATGTGGTCGGTGATGTTTTTGGCATTGGCCGGGCCCACGCCAATGTTGACCATGGTGATGCCGCTGCCGTCATCGCGCATCAAATGGTAGGCCGGCATTTGCGGCAGGCGCGGCGGCGGCGTGCCCAGCTCGTCACCCGCTTGGGCTGCCGAGCCTGCGCGGCGCGTGACCACATTGCCCGGCTCTACAAAGCACGAGTATTGACTGTTTGCATCGAGCATTTCCGCGTGGCCCAGGCGCACAAACTCGTCAATGTAAAACTGGTAGTTCGTGAACAACACAAAATTTTGAAAACGGTCGGGCGATGTGCCGGTGTAGTGGCGCAGCCGCTGCAATGAATAATCAACCCGTGCTGCTGTGAACAACGACAGCGGCTGCGGCTCACCGGGTTTGGCTTCAAACGTGCCATTGGCAATGCCGTCGTCCATTGCGGCCAGGTCGGGCAGGTCAAACACGTCGCGCATCAGGCTGCGGCGATCAGCACTTAAATTGCCTTCAATGTGGTCATGCTCGGCGAACGAAAAATGCACCGGAATCGGCTGCGTGCTGGTGCCCACTTCAAGCTCAACGCCGTGGTTTTGCAGCAGCAACCTGAATTGTTCCAGGTAGTAGTTGGCGTACAGGTCGGGGCGGGTGAGGGTCGTTTCAAACCGGCCCGGGCCTGCTACAAATCCATAGCTCAGTTGCGCACCATCAATGGCCTCTTGCAATTTGCGCGAAACGGTTTCAGTGTGAATCCGCACAAACGGGTAGCACGCCCTGACGTGGCCAGGCAACGTTTCGCCTGCCACGTAGCGCTGCATGGCGCTGCGCAAATGCGCAATTTGCTGGCTGTAAATCTGCTGGACTTGGGCTAATGCCTCTGAAGCATTGCTGAAGCGAGTAGGGGCTATGAAGCTTGGTAGATAAGGCATGTGTTCGACTATGTAATAAGTAGCAGAGGTTACTTCAATTCAAATAGGGGGCGCGGGACTGGCTCTGCCTTGGACAGCGCGAAGAGCCTGAGCGTCACGCGATGGCACGTCCAGGGAGCTATGCAACGCGAGCGACCGTGGGGGCAACAGCTTCTCGCATCGTTACAAATTCCTCGGCCATGGTCGGGTGAATGCCGATCGTGCTGTCAAAAACGGCTTTAGTAGCGCCTGCCTTCATGGCTACCGCAAAGCCTTGCACCACTTCGCCAGCATCGGGGCCCACCATGTGTAGGCCAACTACGCGGTCGGTGTCGTCATCGACCAGCAGCTTCATCAGCGTGCGCTCGGTGCTGCCGCTCAGCGTGTGCTTGAGCGACTTGAAGTCAGCTCGGTACACGCTGACCTTGTCAAATTTGTCCCGCGCCTGGCTTTCTGAATAACCCACTGTGCCAATGTTGGGGTGCGTAAACACGGCTGTGGGAATAAAGTCATAGCTCATGGATCGCGGCGACTTGCCCGCAGCTGGGCCAAACAGCTGATCTACCACCACCATTGCCTCGCCCAGCGCTACGGGAGTAAGCTGCATGCGTGCCGTCACGTCGCCCACTGAGTAGATGTGCGGAACACTGGTTTGGTAATGTGCGTTGACCTTGATGGCGCCTGCTGCATTCAACTCAACACCCACAGCGCCAAGGCCCAGCCCGCTTGCATTCGCGATGCGCCCCGTGGCGTACAGCACGGTGTCAACGGTCAAACTCTCGCCGTCACCTTTGACTTTGACGTGCAGGCCATGCGCGGTTTTGGTGATGGATTCGACTTCAGTTTTGAACTTGAAGTTAACGCCGGTCTTGGCCATCTCCACCGCGATAAAGCTGCGCACGTCTTCGTCAAAACCGGTTAGCACTTTGTCGCCCCGATGCACCAGGGTCACGTGCGAGCCCAAGCCATTAAAAATCGATGCAAACTCGCAGGCTATGTAGCCGCCGCCCACCACAAGCAGCCGCTTGGGAAACGGCGACAAGTCAAACATGCTGTCAGACGTCACCACGTGGTCATGGCCTTCAACGGCAGGCACCAGGGCTGTGCCGCCAGTTGAAATCAATATGTTTTTGGCGGTGTACTGTTTGCCATCAACTTCAATGGTGTGTGGGTCAAGCAGCCTCGCCCAGCCCTTGATAATTTTCACGC
>JAYUHN010000066.1:0-6737 GCA_043766965.1 Ramlibacter sp.
AGCGAAAAAGCCTGCTGCCCCCCGGCCCGTAGCCAAGGCAGCACCTGCCCCGGCTGCGCCTGCGGCTCAGACCACTCTGAACCCGCAAGCGGCCTGGCCTTTTCCGACGGCCAGCAAGCCCTGAGGCAGCAGCGGTTCGCCGCTTCCGTAGGCCCGGTACCGCAAGGTGCCGGGCTTTTTCCTTTTGCGACGGGACTTTTCCCCCGGGATTTCGCGGACCGATGAAGCCCTCCAGTCCCCCGACTATCAAGCACCTGGCGCAACCGCCCGGCACACCGCGCAGGCCGCCCTCTTCGACGATCGAGCGCCGGCTACACCGCTGTTGCCGGAAGGCATGGTCTACGAAGCCGGCTTTCTTGAAGCAGAAGAAAAGCAGGCATTGGTGCAGCTGATCGCGGGCTGGCCGCTCGAGGCAATGCGTTACAAGGCATACACGGCGCGGCGGCGTGTTCTCAGCTTCGGCGGCAAGTACGACTTCGACAGCAACCGGCTCGAGCAGTCCCCGCCGATTCCTTCCGGGCTCGCCCCGTTGCTGCACAAAGTGGCCCGCTGGTTGCGCGTGCCTCCGGCGGCATTCACCCAGGCCCTGGTGGCCGAGTACAGCGCAGGCATGCCGCTGGGCTGGCACCGCGACGTTCCCGATTTCGAGGACGTGGTCGGCGTCTCGCTGCTGGACGACGCGGTGATGCGCTCGCGGCCCTGGCCGCCCGAAAGCCACAGGCGCGGCGACGTCCTGAAGCTGACGCTTTCGGCGCTCGATTTATCTGTTGCGGGGGCCCTCGCGCCGGGCCTGGCAGCACAGCGTGTCACCCACGAAATCGCTGCGCTACTCGATCACCTTCAGGACTGCTTCCGCTGGCGCAAACCGCGTCAGTGTTTGACGGACAGCAGTTCGATCTCGAAATTCAGTGTGGAGTTGGGCGGAATCACGCCGGCTGCGCCACGCTCGCCGTATGCGATGGCCGCTGGACAGGTCAGGCGCGCCTTGCCACCCGGCTTCATCAGCTGCACGCCCTCGGTCCAGCAGGGAATCACCCGGTTCAAGGGAAATTCCGTGGGTTCGCCGCGCTTGTAGGAGCTGTCGAACTCACGGCCGTCCTGAAACGTGCCGCGGTAGTGGACCTTGACGGTGTCCGTGGCGGCAGGGGAGGCTCCGCTGCCTTCCTTCAGCGACTGGTACACCAGCCCGCTCTTCGTGGTCGTGGTTGTCGTGGTGATGGCGGAAGGGGTGGCGGTGGGGCCCTGGGCCGGAGCGGCGCAGGCAACTAGGGACAGCGCCGCAGCGCAAAAAAGCAATCTCACGAACAGATCTCCTTGATGGCGGAAGCCGATTATTGCCTGTTAACCGGCGCCCTATCGTGGCTGGCTCAGCACCAAGGCGATCCGGCGCCGCAGGCGCTCGGCCTCCGGCGTCGCGCCGGCGAGTTCGGCCCGGCGTGCCTGCGCCCCGAGCCAGGCAAGCAGGGGCCGGCGCCATCCTTGCGCAGAGGCTGTGTCCACCGCAAGCTGCAGCACATCGGGACTGGCCCGCCCGGTCTCGAACAGCACGCCGGCAGCGATCAGGCGCGCAAGCGGATCGGCGATGGCTTTCACCGAAGCTGCATCGCCGGCCGCTGCGGCCACCGCCCGGTGCGCAGCCGGCAGCATCGCAGCGTCCTTTGGCAGCGCCTTGCCCGAAAGGTAGTCCGCATAGACGCCCTCCGTCGCCGGCGCGTCAAGCCGCAGTGCCTCGAAGCCGGCGCAAGGCTCGAACACCAGCGAACTCACCAATAGCGCACAGCGTGTGAGCTCGGCCCGGGCCACCAACCCCGCGTCGCCGGTGCGGGCCAGTTCGTCCCGGGCGCGTCCGAATTCCGCCGCTTCCACCCGGGCGTCGCCTGCCATGAAAGCCTTCGTGTAGCGGTCCAGCGCGCCATGCGCATTCAACTGCCAGTCGGGCGCCTTCGGCTTGCTGCCGCAGGCGGACAGAAACAGCGCCAACAGCACAACAGGGATCCGGTTCATGGCAACTTGATCTCAGTATCGCGGGCGAACGGCCACTTGCGGTTGATCTCGTCGATGAGGCCTTCGATCTTGCGCAGGTTGGCTTCGACGTCGGCCCGCAGCGGCCCGAGATCGGCGGTGGCGCTGCGAACGTTGGCGCCGACGCCCTGCACTTCAAGCAGCACCGCATCGACCTTCTTCAGGCTCAGACGCGTGTCGGCCAGCAGGCCGTCGAGCTGTCGCACCGTGGTGCGCGCATCCCGTATCAGGCCTTCCTGGCCAAAGACCTGGTTTTCGGCTTGCGCGGTCAGGCCAGTCACACGCAGCGCGAGCTGGTCCATCCGCGCCAGCAATGCATTGGTCCGGTCGAGCGCGCCGACCAGCTTCTTCGCATCCGCTTCATTGCCGAACAAGGCGTGCAGCGCACCTTGCGGCCCCTTGAGGCGTTCGGTGACTGCCTGGACGTTGGCCAGTGTGCTTCGCAAGGCGGCGTCCTGCGCCGTCATCGCATTGAGGTTCTCCAGCACCTGCCTGGCCTCCGCGACGACTCTCGGGATTTCCGCCGAGGCGTCACCGCGCAGCACCTGCCGAACCGCGCCATCCGGCAGCGCGGGATCGGTCAGGATGCCGGAGAAAGCCCGCAGGTTGGTGGCGCCGACCACGCCGCGCACCATCGTGAACACGCTGGAAGTTCGCAGCCAGTGCGCGTCCTTTCGCGCCACCTCGACGAGGATGCGGACATTGCCATCCGGGGCCAGTTGGACCCCGCGCACGCGCCCGATCGGGAAACCGGAAAAAGTCAGGTCCATTCCGGTGACCACGCCCTCTGAATCATCGGTGGCGAGGACCAGGGCCTGGGTCGGTTCGAAAACACCGCGGGCGTAAAGCAGATAGACGGCCGAGCCGGCGATCAGCACCGCGGTGAACAGCAACAAGACCCGTGCTTTCAGCTCGAGATGCCGCACTGCCGGATGCGCGACCGGTTCGGAGTTCAGGATCGGTGAGGCCGGCGCGTCCGGTGGGTGGGGCTGGTCGCTCATGGACCTCAATAGTAGTTGCCGACCAGGGATGCCGATTCAATCAGCAGCAGCACCGCGAACATGCGGACCAGGCCCTGCAGTGCGGCGCTCTCGCGCGAGCCGTCGCCTTCCAGATCGTAGAGCGCGGACGCCATCGGGATCACGGACACCGCGAGACTGAAAAACAATGTCTTCAGGATGAAGATCAATGCAACGGCGGGATTGAAGACCTGTCCGAACATCCGCGTGTAAGCCGCCAGCCCCGCGCTGCTGGCGCCATAGACCGCGAGATACGCCAATCCAAGGGCAACGACGCAGCTCAACGCGGCCAGGGTGATCGCGGAAAAAACGCCGGCCACCACCCTTGGCAGGACCTCCACCGTGACCGGCTCGCGCCCTCGCCGGCGCAGCGCGTCGAAGTGGCCCGAGCGGCGCATCTCCGCCAGGGCTGCGCCATTCGGGATGGTGCAGCGCAGGGCGACGAACAGCGCCGCTGTAAGGGGGATCAGCTCCAGCACCAGCACCCGGATCACCAGTTCGAGCGCATACCGGGACAATCCGTAGCTGGACGCGGTCACCACGACGATGCGGGTGATGACCAGCGTCAGCAGCGCGCACAGCACGGTGAACCAGCCCAGGATCGGCGCCGTGTCCAGGTACATGTGCCGCGCCACGGCCCGGTGCGTGCCGTCCCGGTACGATGAGGGCGAGACCGACAGCACGAGCACCGTCGCGCCGAATTCCACGATGCGCCACCAACCGGCCAGCCAGCGCAGCGGCCCGCCGCAGATGCCGCTCAATGCCTGGAGCCAGGTGCCGTGCGAAGTCATCCGGTCATGATAGCGGCGCCAGGGCGCGCCGATTTTTGCAACACAGCCAGGGAGCGACACGATGGATTCAACCGCTTGCGATTTTTTCGTCATCGGCGGCGGCAGCGGGGGCGTGCGGGCTGCCCGCATGGCGGCGCAGCGAGGAGCGAAGGTGGTGCTGGCCGAGGCGGCGGACCTCGGGGGGACCTGTGTCAACGTCGGCTGCATCCCGAAGAAGCTGTATAGCTATGCCGCCCACTTCGCCCAGGAATTCCAGCAAGCCGCCGGCTTTGGCTGGCAGGTCGGCACACCACACTTCGACTGGAACGTGCTGAAGGCGAACCGGGCGCGCGAGATCTCGCGCCTGAACGGCGTCTACGAAAATCTGCTCGCGGGCGCCGGGGTGAATGTCGTGCGCGGATGGGCGGAACCGGTGGGGCCTACCAGCGTCCGGGTGCGCACCGAAAGCGGCGACCGGCTGTTCACCTCCGCGAACATCCTGATCGCGACCGGCGGCACACCGACCGTCCCGTTTGTTCCGGGGCACGAGATGGTAGTCAGCTCCGACAGCATGTTCGATCTGGATCCGTTCCCCCGGCGGCTGCTGGTGGTGGGCGGCGGATACATCGCCTGCGAGTTCGCCTCGATCTTCAATGGGCTGGGCTCACGGGTGACGCAGTTGTACCGGGGCTCCCGGGTTTTGCGGGGTTTCGACGAAGACGTGCGCATCTTCATCGAAACGGAGATGCGCAAGCACGGTATCGAGCTGCACACCTCGGCCGACGTGGCATCCATCGAGAAAACAGGCGACGGAATGCGCGCCACCCTGGCGGACGGCCGGAGCATCGACGCCGACACGGTGCTGTACGCCACTGGCCGCGTGCCGAACGTCAATGGCCTGGGGCTGGAAGCGATCGGCGTTACGCAGGGCAAGGCAGGCGCCATCCATGTGAACGACCGCTACCAGAGTTCGGTGCCGTCGATCCACGCCATCGGCGATGTGACTTCGCGGATCCAGCTCACGCCAGTGGCGCTGGGCGAAGCCATGGCCCTGGTCGATAGGCTATTCGGGGCTGGCCGCCGCACGATGGACTACGAGCTGATCCCGACGGCGGTATTCACCCACCCGAACATCGCGACCGTGGGCTTGAGCGAGGCGCAAGCACGCAAGGACTTTGCCAGGGTGACGGTGTTTCGCAGCGAATTCAGGGCGCTGAAGCACACGCTGAGCGCAAGCACTGAGCGCACCTTGATGAAGCTAGTGGTGGACGCCGACACCGACCGGGTAGTGGGGCTGCACATGGTCGGAGCCGACGCCGGAGAGGTGGTCCAGGGTTTTGCGGTGGCGATGCGGGCCGGGGCGACCAAAGCCGTCTTCGACAGCACCATCGGAATCCATCCGACAGTCGCTGAAGAGTTTGTGACGATGCGGGAGCCGGAAGCGTCCTGAGAAGATCCGGCAGATGAAGCGGGCGGACCCTCCACGGGCCGCTGCGCAAGAGGATCAGTTCAGCGATTCTGAATAAGCGCGCACGATGGGAGACGGCTTCGGATCTTCCGGGGGCAGGTAAATGGTCGTTCGGTCGATCTTGGCATCGTATGCGGCGAGTTCGGCGCTGGCACTTCGGATCACGGCACGGTCCAGCGGATGGCATTGGCGCTGGCTCAGCTTGCCCAGCGACTCCGATTTGGCGATTGTCTGGCGCACCCGCTCCGGGTCCATCATCAGCTCGAAAGGATTGGCTGCCATGGTTTCGGTTCTCATTCACTGCTCCTGGGGAAAGGTTGCTTGGATCGGATAGGCCCACTTTAGGAACGCTGCTGGCTCAGCAGCAGTCAGGTGAGTTCGTTACAGCGTGTAGGACTTTGTCTCCCCCCGGATACAGCTCGACCAGTGCAGTTCGACCCTCAGGAGGCGTTGCACAATCGGCTCCATGCCTTACATGCCTCCATTCATCGCGCCCAGCCGGCACGGCGATCCAGCCGGCGCGCTGGCCAAGGTGCGCGAGATTTATGCGCAGCAGATCAGTCATCTTCGCGGTGCGATGCAGCGCTTCGTGGCGGGTGAAAACCTGCCAAGCCACGTGCGAGCCTGCTACCCCTTCGTGCGGATTCATACGGACACCGCGGCCAGGCAGAACGAACTGGAGAACTCCGGCGTGAGTTATGGCTTCGTTGCGGCCGCGGGCCGCTTCGAGACCACGCTGACACGCCCTGACCTGTACAGCACCTACTACCTGGAGCAATTCCGCCTGCTGCAGCAGAACCATGGCGTCGAACTCGAGGTCGGCACCAGCACGCAGCCGATACCGGTGCATTTTTCGTTTGCGGAGAACGACCACATCGAGGGCTCGCTCAGTCCGGGCCGACGCGCCTTGATGCGCGACGTTTTCGACCTGCCGGATCTCGGCGCAATGGACGACGGCATAGCAAACGGCACGTGGGAGCAGCGTGCCGGCGAACCGCAACCGCTGGCACTCTTCCCGGCCGCGCGCGTCGATTATTCCTTGCACCGGCTGCGCCATTACACCGGCACCGCGCCCGAGTGGTTCCAGAATTTCGTGCTCTTCACCAACTACCAGTTCTACATCGATGAATTCGTCCGTCTCGGGCATGAGGAGATGGCGAATCCGCAGAGCGACTACGTCGCTTTCATCGAGCCGGGAAATGTCGTGAGGAGGCGGACCGGACTAGCGGCGGAAGTGGGGGACGCCTCAGGTGTTGCACCGCCGCGGTTGCCCCAGATGCCCGGCTATCACCTGATGCGCGCCGACCGAAGCGGCATCACGATGGTCAACATCGGGGTCGGTCCGGCCAACGCCAAGACGATCACCGACCACATCGCCGTGCTGCGCCCGCATGCGTGGATCATGCTGGGCCATTGCGCGGGCTTGCGGAATTCACAACAACTGGGCGACTACGTGCT
>JAYUHN010000067.1:0-2503 GCA_043766965.1 Ramlibacter sp.
TCCGCGCAGTACGCCGACCTCGCGGCAGGCCTGTACTACGTCAACATCCATACCGCGCGCTTCCCGGGCGGTGAAATCCGCGGTCAGTTGCGCAAACGCATGTAAGGACCTGCCGGCGCCACCACCCGCGGCATGCCGGCAACTTCCTTCCCTTCCCACGCTCCTGTCCTGATCGCCGGAGGCGGACCGGTTGGCCTGACGCTGGCTGCGCTGCTCTCGCGGCAGGGCCTTTCCTGCCTGGTCGTCGAAGCCGATCAGGGCTACTGCAGCGGCAGCCGTGCCATCTGCATTTCGCGCAGGTCACAGGAAATCCTCGGATGGGCCGGCGCCGCCGATGCGATCGTCGCGAAGGGCATGCCTTGGACCGGGGGGCGCAGTTACTGGCGCGATACCGAGGTGCTTCACTTCGAGATGCCATCGGAGCCGGCCCAGCGCTTTGCTCCGATGCTCAACATCCAGCAATTTCATGTCGAGGAACTGGTGCACCGCGCCGGTCAGCGCGAGCCGCGCCAGGCAGATGTGCGTTGGGGATGCCGGGTCGAATCCGTCGACGCCGCGCAGGGCGGCGTCCAGGTGACGGTTCGCGCGGGGGACGCGCTGCACACCGTGGGCTGCGATTATCTGGTGGCCTGCGACGGTGGACGCAGCACCGTGCGCGAACAGCTCGGGCTGCAGCTCGAAGGCACGCACTACGACGGGCGCTATGTGATCGTCGATATCGTGCAGAAGACGAAGCGGCCGGTCGAGCGGCTGGCATGGTTCGATCCTCCGTCCAATCCCGGCTCCACCTTGTTGATGCACCGGCAGCCGGACGACGTCTGGCGCATCGACTACCAGATCGGCGACGACGAGGATCCAGCGGAAGCCGTCAAGCCCGAGAACGTGCTGCCGCGCGTGCAGAGCCACCTGACGATGATCGGCGAGCACGAACCATGGCAGCCACTCTGGATCTCGATCTACAACGCCAAATGCCTCACTCTCGCGGGGTACCGGCACGGCCGGGTGTTGTTCGCCGGCGATGCCGCGCACCTGGTTCCGATTTTTGGCGTGCGGGGCCTGAACTCGGGGCTCGACGATGCAGGCAACCTGGCCTGGAAGCTGGCGGCGGTGCTTCGCGCAGATGCCGGGGATGCGTTGCTCGACACCTATTCCACCGAGCGGGTGCATGCGGCCCGTGAAAACATCGCCTTCGGGGCGAAGAGCACCGAGTTCATGGCCCCGCCCAATTTCGCCTTTCGCTTGCTGCGGGAGGCAACGCTGCGGCTCGCGGTCAGCGACGACCAGGTGCGCTCCCTCATCAACCCGCGCCAGTCAGCGCCGGTGTGCTACCGGGATTCGCCGTTGAACGTGCACCAGGCCGATCGATGGAGCACCGAGCTCGCCGCGCCGGGCCAGCCCGCTCCGGAGGCCTTGCTCGCCGGCAGCGGCGGGCCGTTCCATCTGACGCAGATGTTCGGCAAGGACTTCGTCTGCCTCGTATTCGGCGATGGCGCGCTGCCCGAGGCGGTGGCGGCGCTCTCGCAAAACGGTGTCGGCGTGCTCGACATTCCGCCGGATGCCGACAAGCTTGGCCAGGCCCGTGAACGGTACGGACTGGCGGAACCGGTCACGCAAGCGCTGGTGCTGGTCCGGCCCGACGGCTATGTCATGGGACGCTGGCATGGGCACGATCCCGCGCCGCTATTGGCCGCCCTTGCCAATCACGGGATCACACCATGACCGAAACCGATCTCGACCATTGCTACGGCGTGCTTGCCCAGGCGTTGGAGCAGGCCGGTCCCGACCGGGCGACGCTGCTGCTCTCGATGGTCTGCCTCGGGATGATGGGCCGTATGCCAAGCGCGCAAGAAGTGCTGCCCTTGATCGAACACGCGCGGCGGAATCTCGAGAAGGATCTCACGCCGCCGACATGAGTTTTCTCCAGGTGCTTGAGCAGCAGGCAACCCAGGCGAACCCAACCGGCCAATACCCGTGCCAATCGCTATTTGCTGCTGGCAGCCGTAAAATGGCAGGTTGTCCCTGGCGCCCCAGCGCCTTCGGCATCACACATGAACGCCCCTGTCGACGTCTCTTTTTTCGCCCGCGCGGCCAAACCGATCACCAGCTACCGCAAGTACTGGGCGAGCCGGTTCGGCCCGGCGCCGTTCCTGCCGATGAACCGCGCGGAGATGGAGCAGCTTGGGTGGGACAGTTGCGACGTCATCGTCGTCACCGGCGATGCGTACGTCGATCATCCGAGTTTCGGCATGGCGGTGATCGGCCGGGTGCTTGAAGCGCAGGGCTTCCGCGTCGGCATCATCGCCCAGCCCGATTGGCAAGGCGCCGACCCGTTCAAGGCGCTCGGCAAGCCGAACCTGTTCTTCGGCGTCACCGCCGGCAACATGGATTCGATGATCAACCGGTATACGGCGGACCGCAAGATCCGCAGCGACGACGCCTACACGCCCGGTGACGCCGGCGGCAGGCGGCCCGACCGCGCGGCGATCGTCTACAGCCAGCGCTG
>JAYUHN010000068.1:0-2498 GCA_043766965.1 Ramlibacter sp.
TCAATGGCAGCGGTGGCAGCCCGATGGCAGAAGCCAAACGATCATGTGTCGCCTGCACCGCTTGTGCGGGCGGTGCCACACCGCGCGCCGCATCCACCACGCTCTGTTGCCATATCGGTGACCATTCGCTGCGGCCCACCGCGGCCAAGGGGTTGTCGAGCAGGGCGCCATGGCCGAAGGCTGCCGCGTTCACATCGAGGCGATCCACCACGCCGCGCATGGCCTCCATGGCGTCGGTGCCATGGGCCTGGGCCGCGCCCCAGCTCAAGCCCAGCGCGGGAACGTCTTCCCCATCCACCACCCGACCGATGGCCTCGAAGATGGTCATGCCATTGGTGTGTCGGAAGTGCAGGCGCTCGACGTAGCCATTGAGGTCGTCGCGCAGGCGCTTGAGCCGCTGTGCCTGGGCCCGCCACTCGTCCGGATCGACATCGCCTTGCGCTTCCCAGGCGTTTTGCAACTGGGCCAGCACGTCGAGCTTTCGTGCCTTGCTGGAATGCAGCTCCAGACAGAATTCGCCCAGGTTGACCTCGCGCAGCCGCCGGTACACCACATCCAGCGCTGCAATCTTTTCCGACACGAACAACACGCGCTTGCCTTCGGCCAGGCACTGTGCGATGAGGTTGCTGATGGTCTGGCTCTTGCCGGTGCCCGGCGGGCCGATGAGCACGAAGTCTTTGCCTCTCACCGCCGCCATCACGGCCGACAGCTGCGATGAATCCGCCGGCAACGGGCAGAAGGTCTGCTCGGGAGAGAAGTCAGCATCCAGACGTTTGGGGTTCGGGAACGCCACGCCGGACGGATAACTATCACGCGGCGTGTCGATCAGATGCTTGACGACAGGGTTCTCGCGCAGCTGGTCGGTGCGTTCGGTCAAGTCCTTCCACATCAGGTACTTGGCAAACGAGAACATGGCCAGTACCACGTCTTCCGACACCTCCCAACCCTTGATGTCTTTGATGGAATGGGAGACGGCCTTCCAGATCGCCTGCACGTCCAGGCCCGTATCGTCCCTGGGCAACTCGCCATCGGCAACGCCGAGATCGAGTTTGAAATCCTGCCGCAGCATTTCGATGAGCGTCGGGTTGAAGCGCGGCTCGTCGTCGTGCAGCAGCAGCGTGAAGCCTGAACGTGCGCTTTTTCTATGGAGCATCACGGGCACCAGGATCAGCGGCGCGCGGTACTTCGTGCCGGCCTTGTCGTCGCGGGTCCACGAGAGGAAGCCGAGCGCGATGTACAGCGTGTTGGCACCGCCTTCCTGCAGCGTGTTGCGAGCCGTGCGGTACAGGTCCACCAGCCGCGGTTCGAGTTCGTCCTGTGCCACACCGATGAATACCTCGCGGCGCTTCAACGCATCCAGGGCGTGAGCACGACGCAGGTCTTCACGCTCGCGGCCTTCATAGATCGCTTGACTGCGAGGGTCGGCACCGTCCATCAGATCGGGCCGCGCCAGCAGCTTCAGCGTCTGCCCGTCGGACAGCAGGTCTTCCAGCGCACCGGCATCCGGCGCTTCCAGTTTCAGGGCCTTCTTGCCGGACTTGAAATTGAGCAGGTTGTTGCGCAGCGAAAGGTCGAGCAGTTTGCGTTGCCAGCGGGCCAGACGATCCTTCGGGTTGAGCGTGGCCGGGTCTTGTTCGGCGGTGGGGCCGTCCTCGGGCAGGTCGGGCGGTTCGTCGAAGGGCGGCTCCACGACTGTCGGCTGTGCTGCCGTTTGTGGCGCCGTCGGCGCCTCGGCACTGGCCAGCGGCTTGATGCGTTGCAGACGGGCACGGCGAATGTCGATCGCCATCTCGAACGCCTCTTCCTTCGCTTCCGAGATCTGCTGGACTGCGTTCTGGCTTGCGAAGCTGAAACTCGGCGCTGGCCGATGCGTGGCGAGTGTGGTTTCGAACAGCAGCAGCTCCCTCAACTTCACCCGCTTGCGCAGCGCGGTGACGTCGTCCACGACGGTGGTGGAAAACTCCTCGGCCTTGAGCCACACGCCGGCAAAGGCATGGCCCTTCGTGAACACCAGCAGCGGGTTCAGGCCTGCCTGCTCGATGGCGGCGCAAAAAAACAGCGCCAGATCGAGGCAGGTCGCGAGGCCGGATTCGGCGATTTGCGCGGGGCCGCGAACCTTTTGTCCGCTGTGCTCGAAGCTGGCCGGCGGCAGCGCATAGTCCAACCCCATCCCGGCCACGGCGCTCCAGATGCCGGAGGCCAACTCCCAGGCGCGCTGGCTGCCGCCTTTGTAGCCGTCCAGCGCCGGGTTCTTGCCGTTCTTGCGCAGGATGTCGGCGGCTTGCTTCAGCAGGCGCTCGATGGCTGGTTCGTTAGGTTGGACAAAGGCCGCGATCAGGTCGGGAAGATGGTGCGAGATGCCGCCCCATTGATTGCGTGGCAGCAGTTCGACGGATCGTTCCAGTCGCGCCAATTCGGCGCTCGAATCGTCACGTCGCCGCAGCGAAAGCGTCACCGTCGCCTTCTCGCTCTCGGTCAGGCGCGTGAGCAGCTGACCA
>JAYUHN010000069.1:0-6691 GCA_043766965.1 Ramlibacter sp.
GATGCCCGGTGACAGCCTCGATTGCGCCGGGTTGCCGCAACGCCTGGATGTCGTTGATGATGTCGGCCCCTTCGGCCAGGGCCGCCCGCATGAGCTCAGGCTTGCAGGTATCGACCGAAACCGGGACACCCAGCTTGACCGCTTCCCGCAGCACTGGCAGCACGCGTGCCTGCTCTTCGTCCAGTGGCAACGGGGCAGCGCCCGGACGGCTGGATTCACCGCCGAGGTCCAGGATGTCCGCGCCCTCCGACACCAGCTGTTCGCAATGGGCCAGCGCGGCCCGGGTGCTTGCATGGCGTCCGCCGTCCGAGAACGAGTCGGGCGTGATGTTGACGATTCCCATGACCCGCGGGCGCGCC
Source organism: Ramlibacter sp. (assembly GCA_043766965.1). Taxonomy (GTDB): domain Bacteria; phylum Pseudomonadota; class Gammaproteobacteria; order Burkholderiales; family Burkholderiaceae_C; genus Ramlibacter. Next base: position 360 of record JAYUHN010000069.1, read on the forward strand.
AGGTCGATTCGGAATCGCGATGTTTGCCACTGCATGGGCTGGATTTTGCGGCAGCCGGGCGTGAAAAAGGGGCCAGCAGGCCCCCTTTCGATGCAAGCGGGACTTCGGTTCAGGCGGCGCTCGGCGCTGGCTCGGTGACCGGCGACCCGCCGGAACCGCCGCCACTACCCGAAGGCGGGACTCGCGGCGTCCAGTCCTTGGGTGGCCGGGGTTCCTTGCCGGCCATGATGTCGTCGAGCTGCTCGGTATCGATGGTTTCCCATTCGAGCAAGGCCTTGGCCATGGCGTGCATCTTGTCCTTGTTGTCCTCGATCAGGCGGCGCGCAAGGTTGTATTGCTCGTCGATGATGCGGCGCACTTCGGCGTCGACCTTCTGCATGGTCTGCTCGCTCATGTTCGTGGTCTTGGTGACGGAGCGGCCCAGGAACACCTCGCCCTCGTTTTCGGCATAGACCATCGGGCCCAGCGCGTCGGTCATGCCGTAACGCATCACCATGTCGCGCGCCAGCGTGGTCGCTCGCTCGAAATCGTTCGACGCACCGGTGGTCATCTGGTTCATGAACACCTCCTCGGCGATGCGGCCGCCGAACAGCATGCTGATTTGGTTCAGCATGTATTCGCTGTCGTAGCTGTAGCGGTCTTGCGCCGGCAGGCTCATGGTCACGCCGAGTGCGCGGCCCCGCGGGATGATGGTGACCTTGTGCACCGGGTCGCACTTGGGCAACAGCTTGCCCAGGATGGCATGCCCGGACTCGTGGTACGCCGTGTTGCGCCGCTCTTCTTCGGGCATCACCATGCTCTTGCGCTCCGGCCCCATGAAGATCTTGTCCTTGGCCTTCTCGAAATCCTGCATTTCAACCACGCGCGCGTTGCGGCGGGCGGCCATCAGGGCCGCTTCGTTGCACAGGTTGGCCAGGTCGGCGCCGGACATGCCGGGCGTGCCGCGCGCAATGATTCCGGGGGCCACGTCCTGCCCGATCGGGATCTTGCGCATGTGGACGTTCAGGATCTGCTCGCGTCCGCGGATGTCGGGCAACTGCACATACACCTGGCGATCGAACCGGCCCGGGCGCAGCAACGCGGCATCCAGGATGTCGGGACGGTTGGTGGCCGCGACCACAATCACGCCGAGGTTGGTTTCGAAGCCGTCCATCTCGACCAGCATCTGGTTCAACGTCTGCTCGCGCTCGTCGTTGCCGCCGCCCAAGCCGGCGCCACGTTGCCGGCCCACGGCGTCGATTTCATCGATGAAGATGATGCAGGGCGCGTTCTTCTTGGCGTTCTCGAACATGTCGCGCACCCGGGCTGCGCCGACGCCGACGAACATCTCGACAAAATCGGAACCTGAGATCGAAAAGAACGGCACCTTCGCCTCGCCGGCGATGCCCTTCGCCAGCAGCGTCTTGCCGGTGCCCGGGGGGCCGACGAGAAGCAGGCCGCGAGGAATCCGGCCGCCGAGCTTCTGGAACTTCTGCGGGTCTTTCAAAAAGTCGACCACTTCCTTGACTTCTTCCTTGGCCTCGTCGCAACCGGCGACATCCGCGAACGTCACCGTGTTGTTGTTCTCGTCGAGCATCCGCGCCTTGCTCTTGCCGAAACTGAAGGCGCCGCCCTTGCCCCCGCCCTGCATCTGGCGCATGAAGTAGATCCAGACCCCGATCAGAAGCAGCATCGGCCCCCAGCTGACCAGGAGCGTCATCAGGAGCGAGCCTTCTTCACGCGGCTTGACGTCGAACTTGACGCCGTTGTTGATCAGGTCGCCGACCAGACCGCGGTCGAGGTAGGTGGCCGTCGTGCGAATCTTGCGGTCGTCGTTGGTGACGGCGACGATTTCGGTGCCGCCCTGGCCTTCCTGGATCATCGCGTTCTTGATGCGTTTGCCGCGCACTTCTTCCAGGAAATCCGAATAGCCCATGACGCTGGCGCCGGCCGTGCCGCGGGTGTCGAACTGCTTGAAGACGGTGAAGAGCACGAGGGCGATCACAAGCCACACGGCAATTTTCGAAAACCACTGATTGTTCAAACGTTATCTCCGGGAGGTACTCGAGCTAAGTTGAGACTCATTCTAGGCGTTTCAAGCTATGCAATGATGTATTTTCACGACGCATCCCCAAGGTGCGCACGGGCATTGCGAGGAATGTCACACCCGTTACTTTGGCCCCAGCAAGCCAACCCCCACAAGGAAAGTTTCAGACGATTTGTCGCGCGACGCCTTCGGCTTGATCGGCTTCACCAGCCGGAAGTGAATCTTGAAGAGCTTGACAAGCTGGTCGTAGCCATTGCCGTGGAAAAGCTTCGCTACCAAGGCGCCCTGCGGCTTCAGGTGGTGGACCGAAAACTCGACCGCAAGTTCCACCAGCGCCGCGACGCGGGCGCTGTCCGCCGAATCGATACCCGACAGGTTCGGCGCCATGTCCGACACCACGACATCGGCCCGACGACCCGCCAGCAGTGCTTCCAGCCTTTCGAGCATCTCGGCATGCTGGAAATCTCCCTGCAGGAATTGCACGCCCTCGACCGGCTCCATCGGCAGGATGTCAAGAGCCAGGATGGTGCCATCCAGCTTGCCCGCAGCCGCGCCTTCGGGCGACAGTTTTCGGCGCAGGTACTGGCTCCACGCACCTGGCGCCGAACCCAAATCCACCACCAGATGACCCGGCTTGACCAGCCCGAAAGTCTCGTCGATCTCCTTGAGCTTGTATGCGGCGCGCGCCCGGTAGCCTTCCTTGCGGGCCTGCTTCACGTAAGGATCGTTGACGTGGTCGTTCAGCCAGGCGCGGTTGACCTTGCCGCTTTTCGTTTTGATTTTCATCGACTCTTCATTTTGAACCAGCGCGAGATAATCGATCCATGTCCCAAGTTCAACTTACCGTGCAGCAACGCAAGGTCCACCGGGCGGAAGCCCATCACCTCGATCCGGTGGTGATGATCGGTCACGACGGGCTTACCCCCGCGGTCCGCAACGAAATCGACGCCGCGCTCAACGCCCACGGCCTGATCAAGGTCCGCGTGCTGGGCGACGATCGGGTCCAGCGGGAAGCCATGTACCAGGGCCTGGCGGGCGACCTGGGTGCGGCGCCGATCCAGCACATCGGCAAGCTGCTGGTGTTCTGGCGTCCAAAACCGCCCAAGGCCAGGCCGGCCGGGAATGACGACGAACGGATGGCGGGCCCGCGTGAGTTCAAGGTGCTGAAATACAGCAAGCGCGGCGGCCAGCGGCCCGAGGTGAAGACGTTGCGGGTCCTGGGCAACCAGCGCCTGACTCCCGGCGGCCAGGTTCGCCGCGCCAAGGCGCCGAGGCAAAAATCGATCAAGAAGGGCCGCCATACCTGAGGGCTGGTGTCATCCCGGCCTTCAGCCGGGATCCACGGGTCATGGATCCCGGGTCAGGCCCGGGATGACATGTCTAGTTTCCACAACGCCACTCCGGCGCAGATCCACTGCACCAGGAGCATCGCGCTTCCCACCGTATGCCAGACCCTGAGGTTTTCGCGGGCCACGATCCGCGGAGCGACGCCGAATTCAGCGAGCAAGGCCAGCAGCACCCCACCGGCGATGAAGAGGAGCGCGCCGTCGGCCCAATCGATCCGGGCCGAGGCCTCCCGGCCCCGCGACAACACCATCAGCAGCAGGCCGCACCCCAGTGCAACCCAGGTCTGGGCGGTGAACAAGGTCGCCGCCATGTTGCCCGCGATCGCGGGGCTGGGCAGGTTCATGAACAGCAGGGGCACCGTGATGAATCCGACGCCGGTCAGGCTGCCCCACCAGAGCGCAGCGGCAAATAGCGCCAGGCGTTGCGGCATGCGCCTCAAACGTAGCTGACACCGACGATCTCGTAGCGCTTGAGGCCGCCCGGTGCCTGCACTTCGGCGGTGTCGCCCTCCTCCTTGCCGATGAGCGCGCGGGCGATCGGGCTGGAGATGTTGATCAGGCCCTGTTTGAGGTCGGCTTCATCCAGGCCGACGATCTGATAGGTCACCTTGTCGCCCGACTCTTCCTCCTGAAGCTCGACGGTTGCGCCGAACACGACCTTGCCGCCGGCATCCACGGCGCTCGGGTCGATGACCTGGGCCGCCGACAGCCTGCTTTCCACTTCCTGGATCCGGCCCTCGATGAAGCCCTGCCGATCCTTCGCCGCCTCGTATTCGGCGTTCTCGGACAGGTCGCCCTGCGCCCGTGCTTCCGCGATCGCATTGATCACCCAGGGCCGGTCGACCGTCTTCAGCTTGTGCAGCTCTTCCTTCAGCTTTTCGGCGCCGCGCTTCGTGATGGGAATGGTGGTCACGGTCATGTTCCGTCGTATTCGGTCGGTTAAAAAGAAACCGCCGGGCGTTGCCGCCCGGCGGTGTGTGGTGCGGACGATTATCCGCTATCGGCGCAAGGCTCTCAAGCGACGGCGGACTTCAGCTGCGCATGCAGTTCCTGCAGCGAAACCACGTCCAGGTTGTCCATGTGCTTCATGCCCTCGACAGCGGCTTCCGCGCCGGCAATGGTCGTGAATGTCGTGACCCGCGCCAGCAGCGCCGAGGTGCGGATCTGGCGCGAGTCGGCGATGGCGTTGCGCCGCTCTTCCACCGTGTTGATGACCAGCGCGATCTCGTTGTTCTTGATCATGTCCACCACGTGCGGCCGGCCTTCGGTGACCTTGTTGACCATCACACAGGGAATGCCCGCGGCTGCGATCGCCGCCGCCGTGCCCTTGGTGGCAACCAGATCGAAGCCCACCGCCGCCAGCTGCCGCGCCACTTCGACGGCTCGCGGCTTGTCGTTGTTCTTCACCGTCAGGAACACCTTCCGGACCGCATCGGTCGGGCGCGGCAGCTTGGTGCCGGCCCCGATCTGGCTCTTGACGAAAGCTTCACCGAAGGTCCTGCCGACACCCATCACCTCGCCGGTGGACTTCATCTCGGGACCCAGGATGGTGTCCACGCCGGGAAATTTGACGAAGGGGAACACCGCTTCCTTGACGCTGAAATACGGCGGCGTCACCTCGCGCGTGATGCCCTGCGACGCCAGCGTCTGGCCGACCATGCAGCGCGCCGCGACTTTCGCCAGCTGGATGCCGGTCGCCTTGCTGACATAGGGCACGGTGCGGGACGCCCGCGGATTCACTTCGAGCACGAAGATGACGTCCTTGCCGTCCTTCTGCTGGATCGCGAACTGGACGTTCATCAGGCCGACCACCTTCAGTCCGCGCGCCATGGCGGTGGTCTGTCGCTTCATCTCGTCGATCGTTTCTGCCGACAGCGAATACGGCGGCAGCGAACAAGCCGAGTCCCCCGAGTGCACTCCGGCCTGCTCGATGTGTTCCATCACGCCGCCGATGAAAGTGGCCTTGCCGTCCGAGATGCAATCCACGTCGCATTCGATGGCGTCGTTGAGAAACCGGTCGAGCAGCACCGGCGAGTCGTTCGAAACCTTCACCGCTTCGCGCATGTAGCGCTCGAGATCGCGCTGCTCGTGGACGATTTCCATGGCCCGCCCGCCCAGCACGTAGCTGGGGCGCACCACCAGCGGGTAGCCGAGCGCCGCGGCTTTTTCTAGCGCCTCCGGCTCGGTTCGCGCGGTGGCGTTGGGAGGCTGGCGCAGCCCGAGTCCATGCAGCAGCTGCTGGAATCGCTCCCTGTCTTCGGCTGCGTCGATCATGTCGGGCGTGGTGCCGACGATCGGCACGCCTTCCGCCTCGAGGTCGAGCGCCAGCTTGAGCGGCGTCTGCCCGCCGTACTGCACGATCACGCCGAGCGGCTTTTCCTTGTCGACGATTTCCAGCACGTCTTCCAGGGTGACAGGTTCGAAGTACAGACGGTCGCTGGTGTCGTAGTCGGTCGACACGGTTTCGGGATTGCAATTGACCATGATGGTCTCGTAGCCGTCCTCGCGCAGCGCCAGCGCCGCATGGACGCAGCAATAGTCGAACTCGATGCCCTGGCCGATGCGATTGGGACCCCCGCCGAGCACCACGATCTTTTTGCGGCTGGTCGGTTCGGCTTCGCATTCGGCCACGCCGCCGTAGGTCGCAGCCTCATAGGTCGAGTACATATAGGCGGTATTGGTGGCGAACTCGGCGGCGCAGGTGTCGACCCGCTTGTAGACCGGCCGGACGCCGAGCGCGCGGCGCTTCTCGCGAATGATCTTGTCGGTGGTTTTGAGCTGCCGCGCCAGCCGGCGATCGGAGAAGCCCTTCTTCTTGAGCAGCAGCAGGGTCGCCTGGTCGACCTGGTCAAGCGTCATGGACTCGAGTTCGAGCTCGATCTTCACGATCTCCTCGATCTGCACCAGGAACCACTTGTCGATGCTCGTCAAAGCGTAGACCTCGTCGACCGAAAGCCCCA
>JAYUHN010000070.1:0-2489 GCA_043766965.1 Ramlibacter sp.
CCCAGGGTCGCATCGCTGGCTTCCAGCACCGGGGTCTTGCCGGGGCGCGCCTTCTTGTCGAGCGTGGCGACGAATTCAGCTTCGCTGGGCATCGTGTCGCCCTCGAAGCGTTCCATCGTGTTGCCCTTGAAATACACGGTCAGCTTGCGAGCCTGCGGCTCGACTCCCTGCCGCTTCAGGGTGAAGACGTAGTCCCATCGATCGGCGTGGAACACGCTGGTCATCAGCGGAGTGCCCAGCACCTCGCGGACCTGCTGGCGCGTCATGCCCGGACGGAGCGCCTCCACCTGTTCGCGCGAAACGAAATTGCCTTGCACGATCTCGACGCGGTACGGCGAGATCGAACCGACCATCCGGCTGGTCAATCCATCGACGCTGCCGCAACCGGCCAGCACGGCGCAGCCGGCAGCGGCCAGAATCAAGCGGCTGCGGCGGAAAAAGTGTCGGGACATGGGGGCGGGAGGTGGCGATATGATCGAACCATTGTAGCGGCTGCTCCCCCGGCGGCCCGCGGCGCCGGCCCCCGAAAAGACCATGTCCAACGTCCAAGAACTCAAGAGCACCGGCCTGAAAGCCACGCTGCCGCGGCTGAAAATCCTCGACGTTTTCCAGCGCGGCACGCAGCGCCATATGACCGCTGAAGACGTTTTCCGGGTGCTGCTGCAGGAGCGCACGGACATCGGGCTGGCCACCGTGTACCGCGTGCTCCTCCAGTTCGAGCAGGCCGGCATCCTGAACCGCAGCCACTTCGAGAGCGGCAAGGCGGTCTACGAGATCAACGAGGGCACGCACCACGACCACCTGGTGTGCCTCGACTGCGGCAAGGTCGAGGAGTTCTACGACGCCGAGATCGAAAAGCGGCAGCACTCCGTGGCGAAGGCCAAGGGCTTCGACATCGCCGAGCATGCGCTCAGCCTGTACGCACACTGCACCAAGCAGGCGTGCCCGAATCGGCCGGCACCGCAGTCCCGGCCTGGTCGTCTGACTCCTGGGACTGGAACGGGATGAGGGTTGCCCCGGACCGCCTGGGAATGTATGGGGTGGATCCCGGGTCGAGCCCGGGATGACGGATGCCCCGGTTTCACCGGGGCCACCGTCACTTGTCCTGCTCCATGGCGCGGCGATGGCGCTCGACGAACTCCTGGTAGGTGTCCACGCCCCTCAGCTGCAGGATGGTGTTGCGCACGGCGGCTTCCACCAGCACCGCGATGTTGCGGCCGGCCACGACCTGGATCACGACCTTGCGCACCGGGACCCCGATCACGTCCTGCGTCAGCGGCTCATAGGGCAGCCGCTCGTATTCGCGCTCCATGGTCTCGCGCCGCACCAGGTGCACGATCAGCTTGAGGCGCATCTTGCGGCGCACCGCCGTCTCGCCGAAGATGGCGCGGATATCGAGCAGGCCAATGCCGCGCACTTCCAGCAGGTTGCGCAGCAGTTCGGGACAGCGGCCTTCCACCGTGGTCTGGTTGATGCGGTACAGGTCGACGGCGTCGTCAGCGACCAGGCCGTTGCCGCGCGAGATCAGCTCCAGCCCGAGCTCGCTCTTGCCCAGTCCCGACTCGCCGGTGATCATGACGCCGACACCCAGAATATCCATGAACACGCCGTGCATGGAACTGCGTTCGGCGAAGTGCTTGGAGAGATAGGCGCGCAGCACGTCGATGACGAACGCGGCTGATTCCTGGGTGGCGAACATCGGGATCTGGGCCCGTTCGCACATCGACAGCAGCGCATCGGGCGCCACCTGGCTGTCGGCCAGGATCAACACCGGTGGCTCCAGGGTGACGATGCGCGCGATCCGGCGCGCGCAGTCCTCGGCGGTGGCGTTGGTGAGATAGGCGATCTCACGCTCGCCCAGGATCTGCACCCGGTACGGATGGATGTAATTGAGGTAGCCGACCAGGTCCGCGCCGGAGCGGGCGGCGCGCACCGCCACCTCGTCGAAGCGGCGCTCCGAAGCCCCCAATCCGGCCAGCCACTCCCACTTGAGGCGGGCCCGGTGGTGTTCGAACAGAACGTCAGCGCTGACGACGGTGGGTTTCACTGCGCGGACGTCGCCGGGGTCAGGCCGGTTGCGCCGACTGCCAGGTGGCAATCGTGCTGTGCAGTTCGGTCGCGTCGCGGCTGGACTTGATCTTTTCGCGCAGCGGCGCGTCGCTCAGCAACTCGGCGATTTCCGACAGGATTTCAAGATGCTTCTGGGTGGCTGCCTCGGGCACCAGCAGAAAAATCAGCAGGTTGACCGGTTGCTCGTCCGGAGCGTCGAAGCCGATGGCGTCCGCCAGCTGGAACAGCGCCGCCATGGGCGACTTGAGGCCTTTGATGCGGCCATGGGGAATGGCGACTCCATGCCCGAGGCCGGTGGATCCAAGCCGTTCGCGGGCAAAAAGGCTTTCGGTGATCAGCGCCCGCGACAGTCCGTGCAGGTTCTCGAACAGCAGTCCCGCTTCTTCAAAGGCACGTTTTTTACTGGTGGCGTCGACGCT
>JAYUHN010000071.1:0-2483 GCA_043766965.1 Ramlibacter sp.
GGAAGCAGGACGTCCTTTGGCGGCGGCAGGACGCGTCGGCGCGGAGGCAGACACGGTAGCGTGCGCGGGCAAGCGCGCCGCCAGCAACTGGGTCGCAACAAACAGGAGAACGGCCGCCGCGGCCCCGATCCGGAAATTGCCCGGCACCGGCTAGATCCCGCCGTACCAGTTGTAGCCCTGGTCTTCCCAGTAGCCTCCCTTGCCGCCGCCGAGGTCGGCAAAGCTGTCGACCAGCTCGACCCGGTGCAGGTACTTGGGCTGCTTGTACCCGAGCTGGCGCTCAATGCGGGCCCGCAGCGGGGCGCCGTTCTCGACCGGCAGCGGCCTGCCGTTGAGTTCCCACGCCAGGATCGTCTGTTCGTGGAAGGCGTCGTCCAGATCCACGCTCTCGTAGTACCCGGTGTCCTCGTCGTCTGCGTCCATCTGGTCCAGGCAATGGAACACGACGAACCTGGCCTGCGGTTTGACGCCGGCCAGGTGCAGCAGGTGGGACAGGCGCACGCCCTTCCACTGCCCGATGCAGCTCCAGCCCTCGACACAGTCGTGGCGCGTGACCTGGGTGCGGGCCGGCATGGCTTGCAGCGCCGCCAGCGTCAGTTCGAGCGGCTTGTCGACCAGTCCGTCCACCGTCAATTTCCAGTCGGCAAAGCGCGAGGCGACCAGGGCGGCGTAGTCCGGGCCGGGCGGCATGGTGGTGCCGTTGGAACGGAACACAGGAGCGATCTCGGATGCAGCGAATTCCTGCGCCATCGCCCGCCGTCCCAGCACGCGGTGCAGCGAGTTGTTCAAGGCCTCGGCGCTGCGAAGGATCCCGACCGCCGTGTCGTTGTGGCTGAGGCCATCGCAGCCGGCCAGTACGCCACCGGCCGCGAGCCCGAAACCAGCCCGCAGCAGGCCACGGCGCTCGCGCCGTTGTTCCAGCATGGGTTTGATTCTTTTCATTTCGGCAATCTCCAGTAGCCGGTGATCATCGAGCGCAGGTTGTTCACCAGTCCCGTGACGATCACCTCGAACACGTGAACCAGGACGAACGCGACCAGCAGGACGGCCGCGACGAAGTGCAGCGTGCGCGCCGCCTGGCGCCCACCCAGCCAGTCGACCCAGCCCGGTGCGAAGGCGTCCATCATTGGCGACATGGCCCAGCCGCCAAGCACGATCAGCGGCAGCACGCCGAACACGATGGAGAGATACGCGATGTTCTGCAACACGTTGTAGCGCCGCGCCGTTTCGCCGTGCGGGTGGCGCAGCAGCAGGTGGTCGCGCACCGAACTGCCGATGCCCCGGATTTCGGCGCCGGTCGGGACCATGTCGCGCCGCAGATGGCCGCTGGCGACGGACCAGGCGATGTAGAAGATGCCATTAACCACGAATACCCACGCGAAGAAGAAGTGCCAGAGCCGGCCCATCGACAGCCACTGCGGCCCCGGGATCGTGGCCCAGGAGGGGAAAGCCCGCGCCGCGTAGTCGCCGGCCGGTTCGCTGCGGGAAGTACCGAGCACCCCGTGGGTGTCGAACTCGGTCGCGCCGATCCGGGTGACGCCGCGCCACTGGCCTGCCACCTGCTTCTGGGTGATCTGCAGGACACGGGTGCCGTCGCGCGAATCGTCGCTCCAGTACAGGGCGGGGTGGGCGTTGAAAATCTGCAGGCCGCTCATGAGCAGGATGGTGAGGCACGCGACATTGATCCAGTGCATCACGCGCACCGGCAGGCGATGCCGGTAGACCGGAGCCGTGACGGGGGCAGCTTGCATCAAATGTCTTTCGCTCGGCTGTCTGGATCGCCAAGAATACGCGCCCTGCACCGCTTTGATCGAACAGTTGCGCTCACTCGTCCCTCTCGCCGGGGCGGTACAGCGCTTCCCGCCCCATCCGATCGAGCACCAGTTCCGCCGTCCAGGGCAGCATCAGCGAGCCGCAGCGGCTGTCCCGGTACAGACGCTCCAGCGGCAGGTGCTTCATCATGCTCTGGCCGCCGCAGGTGCGGATCGCCAGCCGCGCGATGTCGTTGGCGCCTTCCATCACCGTGTACTGCGCCGCGTAGAGCCGCATCCGCTCGTCGTGGGAGGGATGCGGCCGCGCCTCCTGGATGGCGCGCACGAAAATGCTTTTCAAATTCTCCAGCTGGATCCGCATCTGCGCCACGGCGATCTGCTTGGTCGGGTACATGCGGCGCTTGACCGGCGGCTCGCCCGGAACCTCGCCGCGCAGATAGCTCAGCGTGAAGTCGCAGGCGGCATTGGCGATGCCCAGGTAGGTCGGCGCCAGCGTGAAGAACATCGCCGGCCAGGTCTGCGCGCCCAGGTGGTACATCCCACGCGGCATCAGCTGTTCTTCATCGCCGACGAAGACGTCGGTGAAGTCGAGGTTGCGGCTCACGGTGCCGCGCATCCCGAGCGGGTTCCAGTCGCCGCTCACCACCACGCCTTCGCTCTTCGCGGGCACCGCCAGGTACAGCGTGTCGCGCGCGTCGGGTCTGGCGTCGC
>JAYUHN010000072.1:0-2481 GCA_043766965.1 Ramlibacter sp.
GATGGCAATGACATCGTCTACCACGGCTACTTCGACATCGGCATCGCGGTGGGCAGCCCGCGCGGCCTGGTGGTGCCGGTGATCCGCAATGCCGACCAAATGAGCTTTGCCGACATCGAGAAAAAGATCGCCGAATACGGCCAGAAGGCCAAGGACGGCAAGCTGGGCATCGACGAGCTGACCGGCGGCACCTTCTCGATCAGCAATGGCGGCACTTTTGGCTCGATGCTGTCCACGCCCATCATCAACCCGCCGCAGAGTGCGATCCTGGGCGTGCATGCCACCAAGGACCGCGCGGTGGTGGAGAACGGCCAGATCGTGGTCCGTCCGATGAATTACCTGGCCATGAGTTACGACCACCGCATCATCGACGGCCGCGAAGCCGTGCTGGGCCTGGTCGCGATGAAGGAAGCGCTGGAAGACCCGGCGCGCCTGCTGTTCGATATTTAAGACTTGTGGGTCAGATCACGAATTTGCGCAGCGGATTGTGCTCTGACCCCAACTGACTGAGTGGATTGCGGGTCGGGCCCGCAATGACAATGACCGGATCCTCCATGAGCAAACAATTCGACGTGATCGTGATCGGCGCGGGGCCCGGAGGCTACATCGCCGCGATCCGCGCGGCCCAGCTGGGTTTCAACGTGGCCTGCATCGACGAGTGGAAGAACAGCGCGGGCGGCCCCGCTCCTGGCGGCACCTGCACCAACGTCGGTTGCATCCCGTCCAAGGCCCTGCTTCAATCGTCGGAAAACTTCGACCAGGCGGGCCACCACTTCGCCGACCACGGCATCCAGATCCGGGGCCTGGGCATCGACGTCGCGAAGATGCTTGCGCGCAAGGACCAGGTGGTGAAGCAGAACAACGACGGCATCCTGTTCCTGTTCAAAAAGAACAAGGTGACGTTCTTGCACGGCAAGGGATCGTTCGCCTCGGCCGTGGCCGGTGGCTACGAGATCAAGGTGGCCGGCGCCGCGGAGGAAAGCGTCACCGCGAAGCATGTCATCGTCGCGACCGGCTCCAATGCCCGCGCGTTGCCGGGCACCCCGTTCGACGAAGACAGAATCCTGTCCAACGATGGCGCGCTGCGAATCTCCGGCGTGCCCAAGAAGCTGGGCCTCATCGGCTCCGGCGTCGTTGGCCTTGAAATGGGCTCTGTCTGGCGGCGGCTGGGAGCCGACGTCACGGTGCTGGAGGCATTGCCGACGTTTCTCGGCGCGGTCGATGAACAGATCGCGAAGGAAGCGCACAAGGCGTTCACCAGGCAGGGCTTGAAGATCGAGCTTGGCGTCAAGGTGGGCGCGATCAGGGTGACAGAGGTCGCTGTGTCGGTGGCGTGGACCAATGCCAAAGGCGAAGCACAGACCCTCGACGTGGACAAGCTGGTCGTCTCGATCGGCCGCGTGCCCAACACCATGGGATTGAACCCCGATGCGGTGGGCCTGAAGCTGGACGAACGCGGCGCCATTCTGGTCGACGACGAGTGCAAGACCAGCCTGCCCAACATCTGGGCCATCGGCGATGTGGTGCGCGGGCCGATGCTGGCCCACAAAGCCGAGGAAGAGGGGGTCGCAGTCGCGGAGCGGATCGCCGGCCAGCACGGGCACGTCAACTTCAACACCATCCCGTGGGTGATCTATACCAGTCCCGAAATCGCATGGGTCGGGCAGACCGAGCAGCAGCTCAAGGCAGCGGGTGTCCAGTACAGGGCCGGCACTTTCCCTTTCATGGCGAATGGACGGGCGCGTGCGCTGGGCGACACCACCGGCATGGTCAAGTTTCTGGCGGATGCGAAAACGGACGAGATTCTGGGCGTCCACATCGTGGGGCCGATGGCCAGCGAGCTGATCTCGGAAGCCGTGGTGGCGATGGAGTTCCGTGCGTCGTCGGAGGACATCGCCCGTATTTGCCACGCCCATCCGTCCCTGTCCGAAGCGACCAAAGAAGCGGCGCTGGCAGTAGACAAGCGAACGCTGAATTTCTGAAGCGGACATCCGTGCGCGAAAGGCGCGAAGGACTCGCGAAAGAACGCGAAGGGAAATCAAATTTCGACTGAATTCTTTGCGACCTTCGCGCGTCCTTCGCGTTCTTCGCGTACGGGTGTTGGTTCTTGCCCATGAGCGTGAAGGACATCTATGAGCGCGAGCTCGCCGCCCGCGGCTACCACAGCGACCCGGCGCAGGAGCGCGCCGTCGAGGCGCTGGAGCGGTGCGCACGCGAATGGGCCGAATTCGAGGACCAGCGCTCGAATGTCTTCCTGAAGATGATCCATCGGCTGGAGGTGCCGCGCGGCGTCTATATGCACGGCGGCGTCGGGCGCGGCAAGAGCTTTCTGATGGACTGCTTTTACACGGCGGTGCCGCTGGCGCGCAAGACGCGGCTGCATTTCCATGAGTTCATGCGCGAGGTGCACCGCGAACTGGCGGAACTGCAGGGCACGGTGAACCCGCTGGATGAACTCGGCCAGCGGATGTCGCGTCGCTA
>JAYUHN010000073.1:0-6640 GCA_043766965.1 Ramlibacter sp.
CAGCGCCCGGGCCTCGGCCAGCACGTCGCCCACCGGGCGCGACACCAGATCACCGCGCATGCTGGGGATGATGCAGAAGGTGCAGCGGTGGTTGCAGCCTTCGCTGATCTTGAGGTACGCATAATGCCGTGGCGTGAGCTTGATGCCCGCCACGCCGAACGAATTCTTCTGCGGATCGGGCAGCAGGTCGATGAAGGGATCGTGCGGCTTGGGCAGATTCGCGTGCACGGCATCCATCACTTCCTGCGTCGCATGCGGTCCGGTGACCGCCAGCACGGAGGGATGCATCTGCCGCACCAGGTTGCCGCCGCCCTCGCCGGCCTTGGCACCCAGGCAGCCGGTGACGATGACGCGGCCGTTCCCAGCCAGGGCCTCGCCGATGGTGTCGAGGCTTTCCTTGACGGCGTCGTCGATGAAGCCGCAGGTGTTGACGATCACGAGGTCGGCCCCCTCGAAGGTCTTGGAGGTCTGGTAGCCCTCGGCGCTCAGCCGGGTGAGGATCAGTTCAGAGTCGGTCAGGGCCTTCGGGCAACCGAGGCTGACGAACCCGACTCTGGGGATTCTGGTTTCGGGGGACAGGACATCGCTCATCCCCTATTGTCCCAGAGAGCCCCGGGACGACCCACGATCGCCTAGCGCTTCATGCCGAAGGCTCCGAGCATCTGCTCCTGCATCTTGTCGAACATGGTCTTGGACTGCTCGACATAGTTGCCCATCATGCCCTGCATCATCGGGTTCTGCAGGCTGGTGAACTGGGCCCACATCTCGGGCGACATGGTCTTGGATTGCTCCGCCAGCTTGGCCTGGATGTCGGTGAAAGCCTGGACGTTCTTCTCGAGGTAGGACCCCATGAAGCCCTGCGCCGAGTGCCCGTAGAAACGGATGATGTTGGCCAGCGCGACCTCGCTGAACATCGGCGCGCCGCCGGCCTCCTCGTCCAGGATGATCTGCAACAGGACACTGCGCGTCAGGTCTTCGTTGGTCTTGGCGTCGCGCACCACCAGCGGCTCGCTGTCCAGCACCAGCTGCTTGACCTCGTTCAACGTGATGTAGCTGGAAGTGTCGGTGTCGTAAAGCCGCCGGTTCGGGTACTTCTTGATGACGCGTTGCGCCGGCTTGGCCGCGCTGGCTTTCTTGCTTTGCACTGAAGGCACTCCTGGCCGCCGCGCGGCGCATGGCCCGCCGCGTATGTATTGCACTGCAACACATTTTAGGGAGCCCCATCCGGCGCCCTGCCAAGGTTAACCCCTAGGACGCCTTTCGGCTCGCCAGCGCCCGCGCAACAAGGCTGAACACGCCGCAGGCCAGTCCTCGTCAGTGATTCACAGCACCGGCAAGAGTCGCGAACCTGGGGAGCGTCACGATGAAGGTCGTCCCCTGGGCCTCGGACGATTCCACTCGTAGCTTGCCGCCGTGCGACAGGACGATTTCCCGGCAGATATAGAGACCGAGCCCGAGACCGGAAGGCTCCCGCCGTTCCCCTCCGATATCGGTCAGGGAGCCTCTTGCGAGCGGCTCGAAGATGCGGTGCAGATCACCGGCGGGAATCGGCACCCCGTCGTTGTGCACCGAAAAACTGACGTCGGCAGGCGAGGCCCACATCTTCACGCTCACACTGCCATTGCGCGAGCCGTAGAGAAAGGCATTCGCCAGCAGGTTCGACATAAGCTGTCCAATCCTGCCCTCATCCCAGCTGCCGTCGAAATTCCCCGAAGTCTCGAGCCGCAAGCTGCGACCCGGGTGGCGAACCTGGGTTTCCTTGACGACCTTCGACAGTTGGTCCGCCAGATTTCCGGGCGCCCGCAGGACGGGCATCACGCCATCTGTCTGGGCGCGCGTGAAATCAACCACCTGGTCGATGATGGCGTTGATCCGTACCGCGCTGTTGATGATCGGTCCCGCCGCATTTGCATTCAGTTGCCCCGAGCGCACCAGGTACTCGGCCGACATGACGATCGTTCCCAGTGGATTGCGGATGTCGTGGCCGAGGATGCCGATGAAGAGATCCGTCGATCTCTGGGTGTGCTGCGTGTACCGGGCAACCGCTTCAGCGATCGACTGGTCGATCGCTTCGTTGAATCGCATCAGGTCCCGCATCTCGTCTTCGTGTGAATCCCCGCGGCCCGCAAGCGTCCAGATCTTGAGGACGCTTGCCCGCAAGGCCCGGTATTCGGTAATCATCGCGTCGATCGCGAAACCATCGGCCATCCTGCAATCGGCATGGGTTTCGGCCGCGCTCTGACCGCCTTGGCGCGCGCCGTCGCCCTTGGACTTGGCTTCCTGTTCTGCATCGGACTCGGGCTTGGCCATGTCTGCGGCGACAGCCCTGAGGATCTCCCTCGCATGGTCCCGAAGGGCCTTGTGGTCCAGCAGCTTCCCCCCGTGAGCCACCGTCGCGGCAAACTCGTCCCAGGCAAGCAGGATCTGCTCCTCGTGGACACGCAAGAATTCTGACAGGCGCATCGCTTCTCCTGAATGTCGGTCGGACCCCGAGTCCAGACCATTGAACTGTTGACGGCGACATGAAAAACGTTCGCAGCCGACACATCCTGCGCCAACGCCAGCACGATCAGTTTTTGAAATGTTTACCTACTTGATGATAGAGGAATCAAACTTCATGCGCTGCAGATTTCCCCTCTGCAGGTTCTCCTTCTTTGCACCTCCGGCCGTTTCAATTGCAGCTTCCTGCTCGACAGGTAACTCACCACAAGCCTGATGCTTCTCATTCTTGGTAACATCTTCGACAATGGAGATTTGTCGAATAGCGGTGGGCTTTTTTCTATCGGCTGAGGCATTGCAATGCTGAGTATTCGGGTGCTCGTGGTCGATGACAATGCCGACGCGGGAGAGAGTCTGGGCCTGCTGCTGCGGCTCATGGGTCACCAGGTTCGGGTGGCGGATGGCGGAGCGATGGCACTCGAGCTGGCGCGTGCGTTCAAACCCCAAGCCGTATTCCTGGATATCGGGATGCCCGGGAAAGATGGTTACCAGGTTGCCGGCGAATTGCGCGACCTGCTGGGCAAACAACTGCGGCTGCTGGTTTCGATCTCTGGCTGGGGCATGGACTCCGACTTCGAACGGTCGAGAGCAGCTGGCTTCGACCACCATCTGGTCAAGCCCGCCAGTCGCCAGCAGATCCAGGCTTTGCTGTTCAGCCTCATGGAGGCGAAATGAGCACTGGCCTTTCGGCGATCGCTGAAGGAGTGTCGAGGCCAGGTGCGCAACGATGAGCTCCGACCAGGATTCCCCCGCCAGCCCGAATGCTACCGGCTCGTCACGCCACTTTTCGCAGATCAGGGAAGCCAACCAGCAGCTGGTGCTGGCCACCCTGAAAGCCCAGCAATTACAGGCCGACGCCGAACGGATGCAGTGCCGGCAGCTGGAGTTTCTGGCGCTGTTGGCGCACGAAATCCGGAACCCGTTGGCGCCGCTGCGTACGGGGCTGGACATCCTGGAATCGGGATCCGACGATATGGCCCTGCTGGCAGAGGTTCGAGCCATGATGGGCCGGCAGCTCACGCAGCTGGTGCTTCTCGTCGATGACTTGCTGGACGGCGCACGCATTTTGGGCGCCGGGCTACGCGTTGCCAAGGAACGAGTGAGCCTTGGCGCAGTCATCGAGAACGCCCTGGAGACCAGCTCGCCCCACCTCCGGGCGGCCGGACACCGATTCCAGGCCGATCTTTCCAAAGAGCAGATCTTCGTGGAAGCCGACCCGTTGCGATTGGCGCAGGCGTTCACGAACCTGCTGAACAATGCGGCCCACTACACGCCCGCTGGCGGCGGCGTCGAAATCACGGCAAGCCGCGATGGAAACGAAGCAGTGGTCTGCATCGCCGATACCGGAATCGGCATCGCCGCCGACGACCTCCCGCACATTTTTGAGATGTTCACGCGGGGAGAGCAAGGACGCTCCGTGCGCCTGGGGGGCCTGGGGATCGGGCTGGCTCTCGTTCTTCGGGTGGTCGAACTGCACGGCGGAACCGTCACGGCGCACAGCGCCGGATTGGGCAGTGGCAGCACTTTCGTGGTGAGGCTTCCGATTGCGCCCGGCGTTGACCCGTCCGACGACGCCGTCAAGGAGGGACTGGAATAGAATTTCATCCCCGGGCCCCGGCATGTCCACAGCGTTCGCACAGCACCCTCCCCGCATCACGGCGGCATTGACCCAACTTGTTGGGCGAGGAGCCACTCCGCCCGCATCGGCGCGAAGGTTGCGGCGGCGTGGCAAGAGATCGATGCCAGCCTGAATCCGGTGATCGGGACACAGGGTGTTGCGGCGCTGTATTTACGCTGCCTTGACGTATGCGTTTTGGCCCACCCATGGCTGAACCAAGCGCACGCAGGGATCGATGTGACCCTTGACCTTACGGCGATCAGGTTGCAGCTCGGCTGCCAAGCCGCCGCCGACGCTGCGGCAGGCGGCGGGGCGGTGCTCGACGCTTTCTGGTACCGGCTCGCGGACATGGTCGGGCCGCCGCTCACGGAGGAATTGATTGGTTCGGTTTGGTCTCGAGTCCTGAACAATGGAGCGGAAACCGCAGGAGAGGTGTGATGAAAGACAAAGTTAGCATTAAACACTTGGAAACCGGAGTCCCCGGATTCGACGAAGTTCTGGGCGGCGGACTGCCCGAGTATTCATTCAACCTGATTGCGGGAGAGCCGGGTTCCGGCAAAACGACGCTGGCACACCAGATGATGTTTGCGCTGGCCAGCCCGGAGCGCCCGGCCCTCTACCTGACGGTGCTGGGCGAGCCACCGCTGAAAATGCTGCGTTATTAGCAGCAGTTCGATTTTTTCGAGACCAATCTGGCGGAGCGATCCATCCGTTTCGTCAATCTGGCGGACGACACCGCGAAAAACGGTCTGACCGAAGTGCTGCGACGCATTGAAGCAGAAGTAAAGGCGCATTCGCCCGGGATTGTTTTCGTGGATTCATTCCGCTCTGTCGTGATGTCGGGAGACGGGGGCCCGGGCGCCAACCTCGCGTTGCAACAGTTCATGCAGGGTCTGGCGATGCTGATGACAAGCTGGCGCGCCACGACATTTCTGATCGGGGAGTACTTCGCCGACCTGGATTCGAACCCCGTGTTCACGGTCGCTGACGGACTGCTCTGGCTGCACCAGACCGTCGAGCGCAACTCGATGGTTCGCCAGCTTGAAATCAAGAAGATGCGGGGCTTGGCAAGCATGCCCGGACGGCACTCCTTCCGGATCGGCCGTTCGGGTATCGAGATCTTTGCAACTCCGCATCTCTCAAGGGCGCGGGCCCGTAGCAACGCGTCAAAGCTGCCCGCGGCGCGGTTGTCCATCGGGGTGCAGAAGCTGGATGAAATGCTCGGAGGCGGGTTACCGGTGGGGCATTCGCTGCTGATCGCCGGCCCGTCGGGCTCCGGCAAGACCATGCTGTCGATGGCTTTCCTGGCCGAAGGGGCCCGGAACGCCGAAAAAGGTGTCCTCGTCGCCTTCGAGCAGCAGCCGGATTGGCCGCCCAGCCAGGAACTCACCGATCTGGTGGCGGCCGGCAGCATCGCGGTTGTGGAAGCGGACGCGCCTGATTTGTCGACGGACGAAGTGCTGACGCTCCTGATTCGCCAGGTCCGGCGGATCGAAGCCAAGCGGGTCGTGATCGACTCCTTGTCCGGCTTCGAGCTCGCCATCGCGCCGTCGTTCCGGCGGGATTTCCGGGAGTCGCTGCTGAATTTCCTGCAGGTCCTGAAAGCGGAAGGCGTGACTGTGGTGATGACCTCCGAACTGGAGGACCGGTACACTGACCTTCGCTTCAGCCCGTACGACACCGCGTTCCTGACCGATGCGATCATCGTGCAGCGCTATATCGAGGTCGAAAGCAGGTTGCGTCGCGTGATCGCCGTCGTGAAGGTGCGTGCCAGCCAGCATTCCGACGAATTGCGTGAATACCAGATCGGGCCCGGCGGCATTCAAGTAGGGGACAGGCTGGCCGATCAGGAAGGGCTGCTGGGAGGCCGGCCGACCCGCAAGCGTTAATGAGGGCGACCGGTCACGCCGCAGCGTGAGTCAGGATGTCAGTTGCCACAGGGGGCGATGCTCGGCCTTGGTAATTCCGCCGAAGGTCAAACGTTCGCTGACGCTGCCGGAAGGGCATCATCCGGTCGGTCATGGCCGTCCGACCCGCCGTCCATGATGTCAAGGTGTTGATGGATGCGGCAGGCAGAAGCGGGTCTTGCCACCATGGTCGCAGGCGCTCGCCGGCTTCCATCCGGTCATCGGAGTGCGACACCAGTGCGAGCCATTCCACCCCTGCACCAGCAGCTGCTCGAGGCGGCCGGTAGCGGCATTTGCTGGGTCGATGCCGAGGGCAACATTACCTTTGCAAATTCAAAGGTTGCGGAACTGCTCGGACGCACGGGCGACGCCTTGACCGGTTGCCCATTGGCCGGTGTCGTGCAGGACGCTGCGCCGATCGAAGCCCTGCTGGCGCAGACTGCGCGCGGCCTCCCATCACACTGTGGGCCGGTCCTGCCACGTGCAGCGGGCAAAGCGCACCCGCTGAGCCTTGCCGCCCATCCCATCCTCGACGCGTCCGCGACAACGGTTGCGGGCTGTCGCCATCCCTGCTGCCCCATGAGTTCGATCTTTTCACCCAAGCCGGGCGCTCGCT